>CAZEKU010000006.1:0-25878 GCA_964512935.1 uncultured Oscillospiraceae bacterium
ACAAACCGCAAAGTCAATGGATTTACGGAGACGGTATTTATCGTATTTTTCAACAGTTCCTTCAGCAAGTTTGGGAACAACAATTTCTGTTACAATCTCGCCTTTTTTAAGCACATCGGCAACTCTTGTTTTTGTTGCAAAAAGCTCTGCTGCGGTCATTGTGCGCATATTTGTTTTTATGGTTGCATTATAGGCAACAAGCATATTTGCGACATCGCTTGAGTTTACTGCATAGCAGCCGCAGTTCATGCAGCGGTTGCATTCTGCTTTAAGACTTTCATTATCATAAGAAGCTCTGTCCTCTTTTGTAAGGCAGCGCTCGCCTACGCTTTTTTCGGGAAGTGCATGAGCGATATTGCTCTTTACACCCATAACATCGAAGGTCTTTTCACTGTCGGGAAGCTTATCGAATGCAAGTCTTGATCCGAGGTCACTGTTGATGCTCATTGCAGATGCACGACCGGAACGGATAGCACGAATTGCTATATTAGGACCAGTTACTGCGTCACCGCCTGCATAGATGCCCTCTTTTTTGGTGCGTCCGGATTCAAGGTCTGCATCAATAAGTCCACGGCTTGTTTTAATCTGTGCAGCAAGGCTTTCGCTGAGGAAGCTTGTATCTACACGCTGACCTGTTGCAAGAATAATGCAGTCGGATTTTATTACCTGCTTTTCGTCCTCATCATAGATAGGATTAAAGCGATGGTTTTCATCGTAAACAGAAAGGCATTTTTTGACCTCAAGGCCATATACCTTGCCGTTTTCATCGGTGAGAACTTTAGAAAGTCCCCAACCGTTAAAGAGCTCTACGCCCTCTTCTTTTGCCATTGCAACTTCCTCTGCGGAAGCGGGCATTTCTTTTTCCTGTTCAAGACATACAAGACGAACATGCTTTGTACCGAGACGGCAGGCTGTAAGGGAAACGTCCATAGCAACGTTACCGCCGCCGCAGACAAGTATCTCATCTCCGGTTTTCTTCTGAAGGTAGGTGTTTACCTCAACAAGAAAATCAAGTCCGAATTCGGTGAGGTTTTCACCGTCAAGTCCGAGAACGGGCTGTTTCCATGCACCTGTTCCGACATAAACGCTGTCAACGCTGTCCTTGATTTCATCAAGGGTTATATCTTCACCGACAGTTACGCCCATTTTGAATTCAATTCCCATTTTTTCAAGACATTCGGAGAATTTATCCACAAGGTCTTTAGGAAGACGATAATGAGGAATTCCATAGCGAAGTACGCCGCCGGCTTTTTCCATCTTGTCGTATACAACTACTTTATGGCCGGTTTTGCGGAGATAATATGCTGCGGTAAGTCCACCGGGGCCTGCGCCTATTACAGCGACGGATTTTCCGGTTTCGGTTTCGGGAGCGCAGTAAAATTCATCTGCGTGTTCCATAATATAATCACCGAGAGAACGCTCGATTCCGTGAACATTTACGCTTTCGCCGTATTCGTTCTGATTGCAGTCATCCTGGCAAAGATGAGGACATACACGGGAGGTGAGCATCGGCATGGGGTTATATTTAAGAATTGTTTTTGCAGCACTGTCCCAATCACCCGCTCTGAGATATGCCATATATTTTGGAATATCCGTACCCGCAGGGCAGGCACTTCCGCAAGCGGAACCGCAGATGCTTTCTCCGCCGAAAATAGAATGATATCTGTTTTCACCGCGAATTGCGTAACAAAGCTTTCCGCCTTTACGCTTGCAGTCAAGTGCTCCGCCGAGGTTATTCGGGTAACGATAATACCAGCAGCGGATATCCTGACAGATATTTCCGCCGATAGTTGCAGTATTACGAATGTTAGGGGTTGCTACCGAATATGCAGCTTCCGCAAGAGCGGATGCGCTGTTTTTGATTATTTCGGAATTGGAAATGCTACTAAGGGTTGCGTTTGCACCGATATGTACGCCTTCGTCATCCTCTTTGATATAATCAAGCTCGGAAATTCCTTTTATGCTTACTACTTTTTCGGGATATTCCGGAAGGATTTTATCTTTAAGTGCTCCGATCAAGTCAGTTCCGCCTGCAGTAAGCACTGCACCGTTTTTCATTTCTTCGGAAGCCTGTTCAACACTTTTAGCGTCAACATAATCGAAATATTTCATCTTATTTTGCCTCCTTTTCTTTCAAAGCGTTAAGGATCTGACCGGGAAGGAAAGGATATTCGTTGAGCTTAATGCCGCAGGCATTATAGATAGCCATTCTTATTGCAGGGCCTCCGGGAGAAATAGTAGGCTCACCGAGTCCGAATGCACCGTAAGGAAGATAGCTGTCATCGCCCATATCTTTAAAGGATTCACGGACATATGTCTCATGATGAGGAACATCGTTGAAAGTTGCGGTTTTATAGTCGATCATGCTGGGGTTGACTATTCTGTTGTCGTTTTCATCGAAGATAGTTTCTTCAAAGAGAACAAGTCCGAGACCTGCAAGGAATCCGTCAAGCTGGTTTTCAACGCCTTTAGGATTGATTATGCGACCTGCATCGGCGCAGTTGTAAAGATCGTTGATTACATAAGTACCCATCTTTTTATCGACGGTAACATCAATGAACTGGCAGTTATACATAGTGCAGTTATGAGTTCCTTCAAAATGTCCGGAACCTACAAGAGCATCAACTTTGCCGAGAATTCTGGGTGCAAGAGGGTATTTTTCCTCAGGATTTGAAAGACGGAATACAACGCCGTCTTTAAGTCCCAAATCATCGGCAGGTGCACCGGTTTTTTCGCTTACAAGAGCGAAAAGCTTTTTCTTAAGATCCTGTGCTGCCCAAAGTGCGGAAATACCGCCTGCATAGGTGGAACGGGAACCGGTTGAACCGAAGTCAGGAGGGTTCGAGTCGGTATTTACAGGGGACATTCTTACTTTAGAAAGGTCACAGTCAAGCTCCTCTGCAACGATTTTACGGATAAGGTCACGAACACCTGCACCGAATTCGGTCATACAGGTGGAAACAAGTACACTTCCGAGACCGTTGATTTCGACATTTGTATTTGAGGGTTTTCCGCCGATATGGTTCTGTCCTGCAACAGCCATACCTACGCCACGAGCATAACGGCCGTCTTCGGATTCCCAAGTAGGAACACCCCAACCTTTGAATTTATTTTTCCAATCCCAGTTATCTGCGCCTTCACGGAAAAGTTCAGACCAAACAGGGCCACCGGAAACTTCATAAGGTCTTGCGGGGTTTCCTGCGTTAAAGAAGGTATCGCCGTTATCAACGCAGTTTTTGCAGAGATAATCCACAAGGTCGATATTCATTTTTTCGCAGGCATCGCAGATTACACGGAAAATAAGTGCGGTGATTTCAAGATAGCCATAGCCACGGAATGAACCGGAGGGGCATTTATTGGTCATAATTACATCTGCATCAAATTTCTGTGCTTTTGCAGTTTTGCAAAGGAACGGAAGGGTTACTGTACCAACGGAGAGCATGAACTCCTGAGTTGCTGCGCAGTAGCCTGCCTCTGCAAGCTCGCTTACCTGAATACCTGTAACAGTACCATCTTTTTTCATGCCGAGCTTAATATTTGCACGGGTAGTCATTCTTATCTGATGGCAGGCAAAATGTTCCTCTTTGGTATATGTATAAAGAACGGGATAGCCTGCTTTTTGGGACATAAGTGCAGAATATACTACGGGATGTACGATACCGCTGAAAAGCTTTGAACCGAAGGAACCGCCTACGCAGGGAGCTTCGGTGGTGATATTTTCATAAGGAATGTTAAGGGATGCCTGAACATTCTGCTGGCAGTATGCAATTGCTGCAATGGAGCCTTTGATATAGAGGTGATCGCCCTCCCAATAGGTAAGTACCGTAGGAGGCTCAACCGGCAACGGATTTTGTCCGGTTTTCATTTCATATGTTCCCTCGAATACCTCATCTGCATCTTTCCATGCTTCTTCGATATCGCCTACCTCAAAATGGAGGTTGTTTTTTGCGGGAGCAATGTTTCCGGGAAATTCATCATAAAGCTGAGGAGCGCCCTCTGCAATAGCCTCATCAATGGTGAGTACAGGTTTCATAACACGGTACTCTACTTTGATTTTAGATATAGCCTCATCTGCTATATCCTCGGTATCTGCTACTACTAAAGCAACTGCGTCGCCTACATAGCGAACTGTTTTTGAAAGAGGATGGCAATGCTTGGGAGGGGTGAATCCATTGGTAATATACTGGTCGGGACCTACGTCCTTATATGTAACTACCGCATAAACACCTTCCATTGCCTCTGCCTCGGAGCAATCAATGCTCATAATTTCAGCATAAGCATAGGGGCTGCGCATTACTCTGCCGTATTTCATATGTGGTACACGAAGATCGGCAGTATACATTGCTTTACCGGTTACAACCTGATCACCGATAAGGCGCTTACTTTCAACGCCTATATGTCTCATTTCGCAGCTCTCCTTTTCTCGATGTATTTCATAATAGAATCAACAGCAGTATAGTGAGTTCCGCAGCGGCAATAGTTGCCTGCTAAGGCTTCACGAACTTCTTCCTCGGTAGGGCATTCTTTTTCTCTCAAAAGTGCCTCGGCGCTCATAATAATACCCGGAATACAGAAACCGCACTGATAACCTGCATTGTCAACAAAGCTTTGCTGAAGCTCAGAAAGCTCGCCTGTCGAAGCATCTGCAAGGCCCTCGATTGTGGTTATTTCAGCACCGTCACAGCTGCAGGTAAAGGTCATGCAGGATGTAATAGCTTTTCCGTTCATAATAACTGTGCAGCAGCCGCAAGCACCTTGATCGCATCCTATTTTTGCACCGGTGAGCATAAGTCTGTCACGGAGAGTGTGTGCAAGGGTTTCCTGAGGGGGCATTTGGCCCTCCTCATTACCCACGGAAATTTTATGTACTCTGCCATTTACTTTAAGAGTAATTATCTTTTCGGATCTTTCTTCCACGAGTAAACTCCTTTCTATTGAACAAATAGCTTCGTTTAAAAATTATTTCATAGAGTCGGCAGCGGATTTTGCGCTGGTGAATACCATTGCAACAATACCGAGGCCAAGGAGAATTGCATACATATACCATACGCTGTTGTAAGAAGTTACAACGCCTTCTGCGGTGGTTGCTTTATCAATAAGAGAACCTGCGATGGTGGGGAAAATTACGTTGGAGGACTGGAAGATAAGGTTCTGAAGAGCAGTGGTGGTTGCAGCGTATTTGTTGCCGCCGATGTTTACTGCCCAAGTGGTGATCTGAGTGGAGGATGCGCAGGAGAAAATACCAAAGAGAACTGCTGCAATTACAAGAGTGGTGAGATTTCTGCAAGTTCCCCAGAAGAGGATGGATGCGCAAGCGCCTGCATAGATAAAGATAATGAAATATTTGGGGTTGATTTTGAATTTTTTACCTACGATACCGGAAAGGATAGAACCGAGAACGGAAACTACAGCGTAAATGGTCATTACCATACCTGCTTCGGTTGCGGAGATGCCTGCGCCTGCGGATTCACTGGTCATAAATTTGTTTGCCCAAGTGGAGAAACCTGCAGGGATTGCCATAAAGAGGAAACCGCCGAGAGAGGTAAGTACAAGCTGTTTGTTGCTGAAATAGTTTTTCATACCCTCGATAAAGCCAGGTTTATCATCGGATGCTGCGGGAGCGGTTTCGGGATTGCGAAGAACAACGATATCAAGTACTGCAATTGCAAAGATAAGTGCTGCGGAAACCTGGAAAACGGTTCTCCAACCATATGCGGTAAGAATACGGGGGCCAATCTGGTTAGCAAGAAGAGTACCGATGGAGGGAGATGCAAGAAGTGCACCGAAAGCAATTCCACGCTCTCTGGGTTCAAAATAGTTGGAAAGAATTCTGGAGCAGAATGCCATTATAGGGCCACCGAGGAAACCACCGATGAAACGAACTGCGTATGCAACGGTGTAGTTCTGAATATAAGCCATTGCGAAGGTCATTACGCCTACTGCTGCAAGAAAAGCAATGAGCCAATATTTAGGTTTATATTTGTCTGCAAGCCAACCACCGGGAATCTGAGTGAAAAGATATCCGAAATAGAATGCGGACATAAGAGTACCTGCTTCCGCCATGGTCATACCAACCTCTGCGGATGCTACGCTAAGTACAGGGCTCCATACAAAGCGGCTGAAGAAAGTCATTGTCCATGTGAGAACGAGTGCCAGAAGAATTATCCAGCGGTTAATTCCTTTTTTGTTTTCCATTTTTTTAAATCTCCTTAAATATAAAATTTTCCTAAGGTGAAAATTTTGCGACGATGTTAAGAGTCCCCTTCGGGAATCTGTGCTGTGGGGATTTTCTTTTTAAGCAGCACATATGCAGCGGAGAAGATTATATAAACAACGATTATAATATTCGACTCCTTGGGATTTCCTTTGAAGTTGGAAATACTTTGGCTTCCGTATATTGCAAAGGAAATTATGCACATGAGCCAAAGGCTCCACTGAGGAAGTTTTGCGAATTTGGATTTATTCCATGCTTCGGGCATACGTTTAGGAAGATTTACAAGTGCAAAGGCGGGAATCATCCACATAAAGGTGGTAAGGCCTACTGCCATTTTGCTGAGGACTGTAATATCCATCTGAATAAGAGCAGGAATAAGTCCGAAAAGATAGAACAATGTAACAAGACGATAAGGAACTCCGTGCTTGTTTTCTTTTGCAAGAGCTTTCGGGAACCATCCGTCCTCACAACCTTTTCTCATTGCGTTTGAATACCAAACAAAGCTGGAGTTAAGGGTGGTTGTAAGTGCAAGAAGTGCACCGCCGCAGATGAAAAGTACATACATAAAGCTTCCTTCACCGAAAACCGCTGCCGCAGAATTGGTAAGGGGTTGGTATGCTACATCATCGTAAGGAAGAAGTCCCGATGCAACAATGCTGAGCAGTGCATATGCTACGGTTACACCGATTGTTACCCAAATTACAACTTTCGGAATAACCTTTTCCGGATTTCTTACAAGGCTTCCGAAGTCAACAAGAACTCCTGCACCGCCTACTGCAAACATCAAAAGAGATGCTGCGGAGAAAACTCCGTCAAATCCGTTTTGGAAGAAAGGCTCTGCATTAAATTTAACATTGGAGAAGAATGCGGAGAAATCCACCTCAAAAAGTCCCATCACTATGAAAAGTCCTAAGCAGGCAACAAGAATATAGAACATTATGTTCTGAACCTTTGCGGCTGCTTTTACGCCAAACATATTTACTACATAAAAAATAGTAAGAATCACTACTGCGGTAATTGTCTGGTTAATGTCGATAAGTGCCGCAAGATACTGTGCGAAACTTATACTGAAGGTAGCAATGGTAAGTCTTCCGAGAAAATAGATGAACATATAAAATCCACCTAATCTCGGATGAATAAGATTGGTAGAATAGGTATAACTTGCGCTACGCACCGGATATACCGCTGCTACAATAAGGCTCGGAATTACAGCAAACATAAAAAGAACTGCACTGAGCAAATAGGACACCACAACACTGCGTCCGGTCATACCAATGGCTATACCGGTCATTGTTATAACACCGGAACCGATTGCGAATCCTGTGGCCATGGATATTGTATCCTTTAGGCCAAGTTTTCCATCATTGATCTGGTTATTGTTCATTGGTCTACTCCCTTTTTCTGTTGGTCATACAAAGCTTAAAGCAATCTGCGCAAATTGCCTCTTACTCTGTATTGCTTCAGTCCGACAGTTTTATACCCCTTTGCTCCGATTGTTTTCTTGTAAAACTTGTGGTATACTTGGTATACAATAATTTTTACAGAAATTCGGAGATGATTTTATGGACACAAAAGGTTTGGGCATTTTATGTAAGCAATGCCTGGATTGCCTCTATTATGACGAATATCAAACAAGCAACGGAGCAATTCCTCGCTGTGAGCTCGATGGAATTTGTCTTTCCTTAGGCCCTAAAGGAACTATATCCGATACCGAATGTATCGCCTGCCGCAAAGCCTTTATACCAAAGTCGGAAACTGAAGCAGATGTGTAAATTTGCATAAGAATACCTTGGTATACCAAACTTTGTTAACATAATAACATCATTAAAGCCATTCGTCAACAGTTTACAGAAAATTTGCTTATTTTTGTTCGTTTACACATTTTTTCGAGCGTTTTAGATATGTTATTTTTCAGCCGATATGTATTTTTTTACATATCCGTTATAAACTAAACAGAAATCCCTCCGTATAATCACATCATACGGAGGGAGTTTTTCATCTGTTTAATTTTTATTATATGCTATCGAAACTTCCCTATCTTCCATTTCCGAAGCTCTTAGGACAACGGTTACAGCATCATCATTCCAAAAAACAGCTGCAATATTGTGTTCACCTGCATTTGCACCGTCATCGCTGAGCTGAGCAGATACGCTTTCGATAATTTTACCATCATGGTTTTTGAGCGTCAGCCTTATATCTGTTGGGCCGAAAGGCCATTTAGGGTCACCCATTTGCTCAAAAAACAAGGGAATATTCCCCATTTGGGCTTTTGTAAGTTGCAATTTCCTTTGGATGCATAAAGTTAAATGCGCCATCAAAAATTCCACCGATCAAAATGCAAATTCCAATTATTAAAGCAGCGGCGATTGATGATATTATCAATGCGGTTTTTAATTTTCCATTCATATCGTTTGACCTCATTGTAAATTTTGATTCATCATATACAATAACCGCCCGAACAAATTGTTCGAGCGGTTATTTTTCGTAAGCCTTTTAATATGCTTATTTTTCGTTTCTGTAAATTTCCTTGAAATATTTATAGGTATCAACTTTAAGCTCGCCGCAGGCAGCTTCATCGCAGGCTATAATACCATCCTGATGGAGCTGTAAAGCGCTTATTGTCCAAGCATGATCAACTCCGCCCTCAACACAATGGCGCAAAGCACGGGCTTTATTATGACCGCTTATGAGCAAAAGCACCTGTTTTGCATCGCAAACAGTTCCTACGCCTACGGAAAGAGCGGTTTTCGGTACTTTTTCGGGATCGTTTCCGAAAAATCTTGAGTTTACTATAAGGGTATCGTTTGTAAGAGCACGCACACCTGTTCTTGAAACAAGAGAGGTATAAGGTTCGTTAAAAGCGATATGTCCGTCAACACCGCATCCTCCGAGGAAAAGATCAATTCCACCGGCAGCTTTTATTTTTTCCTCATAGCGACGACATTCCTCCTCGGGGTCATCGGTCATACCGTCAAGGATATTGATATTTTCTGCGGGAATATCAATGTGGTCAAAGAAATTATCGTGCATAAAGTACCAATAGCTTTGATCATGCTCTTTAGGAAGACCCACATATTCATCCATGTTGAATGTTACAACATTTTTGAAGCTTACCTTCCCGGCCTTATTCATTTCAATAAGTCTTTTATAAACACCGAGAGGTGAAGAACCTGTGGGAAGTCCGAGTACAAAAGGCTTTTCGCCTTTATGGGCATTTATCGCATCGGCAATATGGTTTGCTGCCCATTCGCTCATTTCTTCGTAATCGTTTTTAATGATAAGTTTCATTGATATCACGCTCCAAATCGGAATAAAGGAATTTTTTACCAAATTCCTTTTCAATAAATATTATACTCATTTTTTCGGGTTTGTCTACGCACATAAAAAAATTTTTACGACCTGCAAAATTACAAATTTATTTTTTATGTAAATATTATTGAAATATCACTAAAAATAAGAACAAAATTTTAATTTTTCGATTTTATTTTTGCAAAATCAAACCAAATTTGAATTTCAGCCTGCTTTTAAAGCAGCGGTGCTATTATCTTTACAAAGAAAGAGAGGTATTTTAAAGTCAGATAGTTTTGCCAAATTGTTTTTCGGGTGACCTTTCTGCATTTTAAAAGGGTCTCCTGAAAATCCTTTTCTATATCCGCAATGCAGTTGCTGTTGTAGCAATAGGCTGCACATTCAAAATGATGATAAAGGCTTCTGTAATCAAGGTTTATTGTACCGACAACGCCCTCAATATCATCTGCAACAAAGGATTTTGCGTGAACAAAACCGGGGGTATATTCGTATATCTCAACGCCCGAATCCATAAGGGCTGCATAATGACTTTTTGCAAGAGAATACGGTGCACGCTTGTCCGGTATTCCGGGAAGTATTATTTTTACCTCAACTCCCCTTTCTGCAGCAAATCGAATTGCCGTTTCCATTTCGCCATCAAGGATAAGATAAGGCGTCATTATATGAACATATTTTTTCGCACGATTCAATATATCCATATAGACCATTTCGCCGACCTTATCCTTATCAAGAGGACAATCTCCATACGGAATTACAAAACCCTTTGCGTTTTCTGGAGGCAGAGTCGGAAATGAAATAAAAGGCTCGACGGAAATTTCCTTTTCGTCGATATTCCACATTTGAAGAAACATAAGGGTGAAACCCTTTACCGCTTTTCCTTTGAGCATAACAGCGGTATCCTTCCAATGACCATAGGTTTTTTCACGGTTTATATATCTATCCGCAAAATTAACTCCTCCTGTGAAGGCTGTGTTTCCGTCTATTACCATTATTTTACGGTGATCACGGTAATTATAATGGGTTGAAATAAAGGGTGAAAGCGGAGCAAATACCTTGCATTTTATTCCAAGTTCATTTAAAAGGCGAGGGTAATTTCTCGGAAGTGTTGTAAATTCATTTGTGCCGTCATACATAACACGCACATCAACACCCTCCTTTACCTTTTGGGCAAGAATTTCCAATATTTTTCCCCACATAACGCCCTCATCAATGATGAAATATTCGAGAAATATAAAATGTCTTGCCTTTTCAAGCTGTGAAAGCATTTCTTCGAAAATTCCCTCACCGACGGGAAAATATGATACATCTGTTCTGTCAAAAACCGTAAAGCATCCTGTGCGGTAAAGATATTCTGCAACTGCAGAGGCTCCGGGCGCCTCTGCTTTAAAGGCCTCAACCGTATCCCGCTCCTGAGGTATTTTATCCTTTGTAGTTTCGACTATTTGACTGACTCGATTTCGCAAAGAACGATGTCCGATTTCAAATTCCGTATAAAGGTAGAGCAAAGTTCCGAAAACCGGTAAGGTCATTACAAGTATTATCCATGTAAGCTTTGCAGAGGGATCGCTTCTTGTGTTCAAAATATAAATTGAAAAGAAAAGTCCAAGGGCAACTCCTCCGAAAAAAAGTTCCGACATTGAAGATTGAAACCAAATAAGCGTTGCTATAAAAAGCACTGCCTGCAAAAAGAAAAGCAATATTATTATTCCAAATCGGCTGAAAATCGCATGAACAATTCCCTTTTGACCTTTTTTAAGCAGCCTTAAACCCGTATCCTTTATCTTTTTTCTTTCTATCGACAAGAAAGCACCCCCTTTCATTATATTATAAGTATATCCTTAAAAAAATCCGCTGTAAAGTCAACAAATGTTAATATTACGGAATATTCTTAACAAAAATTGCTGATATTAAACAGCGCAAACTGTTTTCAGCGAAGTCTTCCATAGAGCTTTGTGTGATGATATATTCTCTTTGAAAGCTCATCATCAAGCTGGTTTTTCGTAAGACGCCACTGCCAATTTCCGCTTGCGGTTGAAGGCTCGTTCATTCTCGATTCTTTTCCGAGACCAAGCCAATCCTGCATAGGTATGATTACCGTATTCGAAACGGTGCTCAGTGCCTCTTTTATAAAAAGATTGGTAAAATCGCCGCCGTTATAATTCATATATTCCATGCAAAGACCGATATCCGAAATATTGCTTTCAAACCAGGCTTTAACAGGCATATTATCATGTGTTCCCGTATAGCAAACGGAATTTTTAACAAAATTATAGGGCAGACAGTCATTTTCGGGATTATCCGATCCGAATCCGAATTCAAGCACCTTCATACCCGGAAGTTTACTTTCTTTAAGAAGTTCCTTAGCTGCGGTGCTCAAATTGCCGAGATCTTCGGCAATAATCGGATAGTCTCCGAGTTTTTCCGCTATTCTGTTAAAAAGCTCCATTCCGGGGCCTTTTTTCCATTCACCTTGCTTTGCATTTTCAGAACCTTTAGGCACAGCATAATAGTCTGCAAATGCACGGAAATGATCTATTCTTGTTATATCAAATCTTTCGCTGCAGACTTTGATACGGTTTATCCACCATTCGTAACCGCTTTTTCTGTGAAATTCCCAATTGTAAATGGGATTTCCCCAAAGCTGACCGTTTTCGGAAAAATAATCCGGCGGTACTCCCGCAACATTATGTGGATTTTTGTTCTCATCAAAATCAAAAAGCTCCGGAGATGCCCAAGCATCACTGCTGTCATCCGCAACATATATAGGCAGGTCGCCTATTATTTTTATTCCCCGCTCATTGAGATAATTTTTAAGATTGTTCCACTGTCTTTCAAATTCATATTGAAGATATTTCCAAAATTCTATTTCCTCACAGTTTTCACGCTTAAAATTCTCAATAGCATTTTCATCATGTGAATAGAAAGGCTCTTCCCATTCTCTCCAACTTTTTCCGCCATGAGCATTTTTTATTGCCATAAAAACCGAATAATCTTCGAGCCAATTCTTTTTTCTTTCGCAAAAAGAGTGAAACGCTTTGATATCTCCCTTTTGCATAAATTTTTTATATGCTTTTTTCAAAACCGCAAAGCGTTTTTCGTAAATTTCAGCATAATCGACCCTATCACAGCTTTTTTCGGAACATATACCGTCAAGATCCTTTTCCTCAAGAAAACCATCCATTACAAGAAAATCAAGGTCGATAAAATAGGGATTTCCCGCAAAGGTTGAAAAGGACTGATACGGTGAATCGCCATAACTTGTAGGGCCAAGAGGTAGCACCTGCCAATAGGTTTGACCCGACTTTTCAAGAAAATCCGCAAATTCATATGCACTTCTTCCGAATGTTCCGATACCATAGTTTGACGGAAGTGATGAAATATGTAAAAGTATGCCTGCTGCTCTTTTTTCCATAAAAACCTCTTGTTTAAAATTTATAACCTAAGTCTACCACAAAACAATTTGTTTTTCATTCTATTTTAATAAAAAAACGGCTTTTACGGTTCATTAAAAGCTTTTATGTTCGATTTTTATTTAATTGGCTTTTTTTGTAAGTTAATAACAAAAATTTACAAATTATTATGCAAAAATTTTTATTGTAACAAAAGTCTTAATTTACAAAAAACATCTTGCAGAAAAGCTCATATTTATGTATAATATTCTGTTGTAGATATGCTTTTTTGCGACAAAAAGCAAAAAAGGGACTTTTTTACAATAGCTAATTAAAAAAGTCTTTATATAGAAAGGATCTGTAATTTATGGCAAACACAAGAAAAGTTGGTACTGTATCCCGCGGCATCCGCTGCCCCATTTTCCGTCAAGGTGATAATCTCGGCGAAATGGTTACCGCAAGTGTTCTTGAAGCAGCCGAATCCGAGGGTTTTGAAATCCGTGACCGCGATGTTATCGCCATTACCGAATCAGTAGTTGCGAGAGCACAGGGAAACTACGCTACCGTTGATGACATTGCTTCCGACATCAAAGCAAAATTCGGCGGAGAAACCGTCGGTGTAATCTTCCCGATCCTTTCCAGAAACCGTTTTGCAATTTGCCTTCGTGGTATTGCAAGAGGTGCAAAGAAAGTTGTTCTTATGCTCAGCTATCCTTCCGACGAAGTAGGTAATGAACTTGTAAGCCTTGATAAGCTTGATGAGGCAGGCGTAAACCCCTATTCCGATGTTCTTACTCTTGAGCGTTATCGTGAGCTTTTCGGTGAAAACAAACATCGTTTCACCGGTGTTGACTATGTAGAATACTACTGCGGACTTGTTCGTGAAGAAGGTGCAGAGGTTGAAATTATTTTTGCAAATCAGCCTAAAGCAATTCTCGAATATACCGACTGTGTACTTGCCTGTGATATTCACACTCGTGCAAGAACTAAGAGAATCCTCAAAGCTGCAGGCGCAAAAATCGTTCTCGGCCTTGATGACATTCTTACTTCCCCCATCTCCGGTGGATATAACGAAGATTATGGCCTTCTCGGTTCAAACAAAGCTACCGAGAACACCGTAAAACTCTTCCCCCGTGACAGTCAGGGACTTGTTCTTGATATTCAGAAACGCATTCTTGAACAAACTGGAAAACATGTTGAAGTAATGGTTTACGGCGACGGTGCATTCAAAGATCCTCAGGGAAAAATTTGGGAACTTGCTGACCCGGTTGTTTCTCCTTTCCATACCGATGGACTCAACGGAACTCCTAATGAGCTTAAACTCAAATATCTTGCAGACAACGATTTTGCAAACCTTTCCGGTGAGGAACTTAAAAATGCTATTTCCGAAAGCATTAAAGCAAAGGATTCTAACCTTGTAGGTAATATGGCTTCCGAGGGTACAACTCCTCGTCAGCTTACCGACCTTATCGGTTCCCTTTGTGACCTTACCTCCGGCTCCGGTGATAAAGGTACTCCCGTTATTCTTATTCAGGGATATTTCGACATCTCGATCATGTATTTATCAAAATAAAAATCCGTGCTCAAATTTGAGCACGGAGCTTTTTTGTTTTATCTATAAGCTTCGGATATATTCTTTCGCAAAACCATTTTTCGTTGCTTTTATTCAAAACCTCATCAAT
This sequence comes from uncultured Oscillospiraceae bacterium, assembly GCA_964512935.1. Taxonomy (GTDB): domain Bacteria; phylum Bacillota; class Clostridia; order Oscillospirales; family Ruminococcaceae; genus UMGS1668. The sequence goes on from CAZEKU010000006.1 coordinate 14,595, forward strand.
ATCAATCCACATAACACCGCTGTTTTCATCGGGCTTTATGAATAGCTCCTGCTCAAAGGGCGCCTTGAAAACATATGTCAAATTCAGATGAAGATGTGATGAAACATATTCACCTTTTTTCTCGTGACCTGAAACGGTCAGCACCTCTAAGGAGAAAATATCCTCGGATACGGGCTCGATTTTTGTAATTCCGCTTTCCTCCATTGCCTCACGCCTTGCTGTATTGAAAAGGTCGGTTTCACCGTCCGCATGACCGCCCATCCATGCCCATGAATCATAAATATTGTGGTATATCATAAGCACCTTTTCAAATTTCGGGTCAACAACCCATGCGGAGGCTGTGAAATGTGCCATTTTATTTTCTCTTGTAAAAACCTGAGGCTCATCTATAAGCTTTAGCAAAAGCTTTTTATCATTTTCCTCCTGCTCGTTAAAAGGCGAATAGTTTTCTATTTGCTTTTTTATATCCATAAAATGCTCCTAAAAATCAAGGCGGAAGAAAACTTCCGCCTTTTTTATTCTTTTAAGACAGTGCCTTTGTTCTGAGTTCATTTTCAAAACTGATTGCTGCCTGACAGTTATTGATAAAAAGCACATCGGTTACGCCGTATTCATCAATAAGAGTACCGACACCCTTTGTGGTCTCTCGTATATCCACAACAACAATCTGCTCATAATAATCTATCATATAAGGAACAAATGCGTTGCCGTAGGATTCTTTGAAAATCATAAGGGTCTTGCCGTTTTTATTTTCTGTTGTAATTACGGTAAGAGGGTTATCTCCGCTTATGAACATTCCCGCATAGGTTTTATAGTTATAGTTTATTGCAGATGCATTATACCAGCTTCCGCTGTTTCCTGCTATCATGGAATAACCGATATGGGGATAATGTCCGACGGTATAGTCAAGGTTTTCCTTGAGGCTTGAGGGATTTCCAGCATAGGTATAAAGTGTTCCGAGAAAATCCGTTTTTATTACGGTTTCATAGGTATCAAGCTCATAGGGAATTATGCTGTTTGCTTCGCAATATGCAACCGAGGCATAATATGCGCCAAGGCTTGTCCAATGATGGTCAGTGCGGTAGAAAAGATATTCCTCGCTGTGCTCGCTCATAACTCCGAGGCAATCTGCGGTTTTTACTCGCTCATCGAGCATATCGTAAGTTGCCTGTATATGATTTTTTGTGCTCTCATAAGGGTCGGTATAACCTGCGGGAGAATTGAATGTGCAGCTTTTCGGAACAAGAAGTGCGGTAACATTGATTCCGGGATATTTTTCCTGGAATTTATTTATTGTGGTTGCCCAACCCGGATTTCCGCTTTCGGAAGGAAGGAAATATTCAAGGCCGTAATCTCCGCATACAAGAACTGCGCCTGCATAATATGCCTCAATATTATTGTTATAATGTCCGCTTTCGGTTTCGGGAATTATGGAAGAAATATTGTCGGAAAGAGCACCGTTTCTTCCGGGTTTTATATATTTTTGTCCTGCAGGAACAATTTGAACGCCGCAAACGCTGCAGGCATTGCTCTCATTTATTTTATGTCCGAGTGCGGGCGAAAGCTCGCTTTGACATACTGTGCAGCGCTGTGCCTCGGTACAGGTTGCAGGCTCACCGGGGGTATGCTCAAGCTTCGGAGAAAGCTCTATTCCGCAGTTTACGCAGGTTTGTGCTGCAAGACAGGTTGCAGCATCGCCCGGACGGTGTCCTGTTGCTGCAACAAGCACCTCACCGCATTCGGTGCATATTTGATCCTCGGTACAGGTTGCGGATGGTCCCGGTACATGCTCATGACCGCAGGCCGCAAGGGTCAGCATAATAAAAACTACAAAAAGAACAATAGCAATTCTCTTCATTCTTATCCTCCGTTTTTTCCAATAATGATATACTGAAATTATACAGCCTAAATATTAAATTTTCAACAACAAATACCTAAAAAGCATAAAAATATATTCGCAACCTGCGGTTGCTAAATTTTAAACTCATATTGATAAACTTTTGATGCTCAAAATGCTATTATTTTCTTACAAAAGGAGGCGATTTTTTGAATCTCGGTGAGAAAATATATACATTAAGAAATGAAAAAAATCTTTCGCAGGGAAACCTTGCGGATATGCTCGATGTTTCAAGACAGTCCGTATCAAAATGGGAAAACAACATTGCTGTTCCGGACCTTGATAAAATAATCAAGCTTTCGGAAATATTCGGCGTTACGGTTGATGAGCTTGTTAAAGAAAACTCCGAAACGGTTTTGCCGAAAAGCGAATCTATGAGCACGAAGTTCTCCTTTTCTCCGAGGATTATTGTCGGAACAATTTTGTTTTCGCTTTCATTTATTGTAAGCGTGCTGCTTCTTGCTCTCGGAGGAGGATTTTCCGGAATTATTCTTTCAAGTCCGCTTATTCTTTGCGGTGCAGTTTGCTTTATTTTTAAGAAAAATGTCGCACTTTGGTGCGCTTGGGCAACTTATTTTTGCGTTGATGCTTTTCTTCGTTTTGCAACAGGTGTAAATCGAGGCAACATATTAAAGACATTGATATGGAGCTCGGATATGAATTATTTTGTCCTGTTCCTATCATGGGCAATTTTTTTGGTGCTTGTAATATTGGTGCTCATAACCGTGCTCAAATTTCGAAAGGTCCCTCTCAATAATAAAAAACTTCCGTTTATTTTATGGGGAATATATGCTTTCGCTAAACTTTCGGTGCTCATTATTTCAAAAACCGATTTTTATTATTCATTTATAACAAATCTTCTTAAATATCAGATGCTCCTATCAATTTTATTCTTTGCGGAAAGCTGGATTTCCACCTTAATTTTTACTGCCGCATTGGTTTTTACCGCAAGATTTATCCATTTAAAAAGAGCTTAAATGAAGATAAAAAAATCCCGTGCTCAAATTTGAGCACGGGACTTTTCTTTTTTATCAAGTTTATATTTTCTTTTGTGCTTCGCAATAAATGCAGCGGCAAATTCCGTTTTCTTTATCGGTGTAACGGAAAACATGGTCAAGTTCTTGCTCAACAGAAGTTATGCAGCGAGGATTATCGCAGAAAACCTTGTTTACAAGCAGTTCTTCCTGCTCGGTTTCCGAGCAGGGCATAGGTGTTTCCGCTAAAAGCTTGAGAATAAGTGCCATTCTAATGTATTTTCCGCAAAGTGCCTGATCAAAATAGCAGGCTCTCGGGTCGGAATCAACTTTTGTGCTGATTTCATTTACACGGGGCAGCGGATGCATTATGCAAAGGTCGCTTTTTGCGTTAACAAGCTTTTCGGGGTCGAGCACGAATGAGTTTTTAAGACGCTCATATTCCTCTTTATCCGCAAAGCGTTCACGCTGAATTCGGGTCATATAGAGAATATCAAGCTCCGGCATAGCTTCCTCAAGGGTTCTCACTTCTTTATATGGGATACCTTTTTTATCGAGGGTATCGGTTTTTACATATTCCGGAATACTAAGTTCCTTCGGAGAGATGAGCACGAATTTTATATTGCTGTATCTTGAAAAAGCTGCAATAAGTGAATGTACTGTTCTTCCGAATTTAAGGTCACCGCAAAGTCCTATTGTAAGGTCGTTAAGGCGACCTTTATGACGGCTTATTGTCAAAAGATCCGTAAGGGTTTGGGTGGGATGAAAATGTCCACCGTCGCCTGCATTGATTATCGGAGCATGTGCGCTGGCTTTTGCCGCAACAATGGGTGCGCCCTCTTTCGGATGACGCATTGCGACGATATCCGCATAGCAGTTTATCATACGAATTGTATCGGCAACGCTTTCTCCTTTTGATGCAGAGGAGCTTCCTGCCTCGGAAAAGCCTATTACATTTCCGCCGAGCTCATACATAGCTGCCTCAAAGCTGAGACGGGTTCTTGTAGAAGGCTCAAAGAAAAGCGTTGCAAGCTTTTTTCCTTTGCACATTTCGGAATATTTTACCGGGTCATCAATTATATCGTTTGCCGTAGCGATAAGGTCATCTATTTCCTCTGTGGAAAGATCGAGAATATCAATAAGATTGCTCATCCGTTTATCCAGCTTTCATCGGAAGGATTGTTGCGGAATTTGATAAGGCGTTCCACATCTTCGGGTTTAATATAGCCTTCCTCTGCTGCAACCTCTGCGATTACATCGAAGTTGGTAAGAGAAATATTTTTTACCTCTGCTGCCGCAAGTCTTTCAAGGCCTTTTTTCATTCCGTAGGTGAAGATTGATACAATTCCGAGTACCTCTGCGCCTGCTTCACGAAGTACATTTACTACTTCGAGAACACTTCCGCCGGTGGAGATAAGATCTTCAACTACAACTACCTTCTGACCTTTTTCAAGCTTGCCTTCAATCTGATTCTGACGGCCGTGATCCTTTGCACCGGAGCGGACATATCCCATGGGCATATCAAGAATATGTGCGGTAATTGCAGCATGGGCAATTCCTGCGGTGGAGGTTCCCATAAGAACCTCTGCATCGGGATAGTTTTCTTTGATGAGCTTTGCAAGTCCGTTTTCAACATCGGTTCTTACCTTAGGAGCGGTAAGGGTAAGGCGGTTGTCGCAATAGATAGGGCTTTTAATTCCACTTGCCCAAGTGAAAGGTTCTTCGGGACGGAAGAATACTGCTTTAATTGAGAGAAGGTCTTTAGCGATAAGTTTTTCCATGATATTATCTCCTTTTTTAATTATCCTACAAATTCTTCAACGCATCTGTTATATGCGGCAACGGGATCTTCTGCTGCGGTTATGGGTCTGCCTACTACGATATAGTCGGAGCCTATTGCTTTTGCATCGGCAGGGGTCATAACACGTTTTTGGTCACCTTTATCTCCATCTGCAAAACGAACACCGGGTGTTACGGTGAGGAAGCTTTCTCCGCAGGAATCGTGAACTTTTTTTGCCTCAAGAGGAGAGCAAACTACGCCGTCAAGGCCTGCTTTTTTTGCGTTAAGTGCATAGTGCATAACTACCTCATCAAGGGGTTCTTTTATGAGAAGATCATTTTCCATGCTCTCCTGGTCGGTGGAGGTAAGCTGGGTTACTGCGATAAGAAGGGGTCTTGTGCCGTCAGGTCTTGTAAGACCCTCTATTGCAGCCTCCATCATACGGCAAGTTCCGCTTGCATGGAGATTGCACATATCAACATCAAGATTTGAAAGCACTGCCATTGCTTTTTTTACAGTGTTAGGGATATCGTGGAGTTTAAGGTCGAGGAATATTTTATGACCACGAGCCTTTATTTCCCTTACGATTGACGGGCCTTCTGCATAAAAAAGCTCCATACCAATTTTTACAAAAGGTTTTTTGCCCTCGAATTTATCAAGGAACTCAAAGGTTTTTTCTGCGCTTGAAAAATCGCAGGCGATAATTACATCTTTTCCCATTTTATTTAACTCCTCCTATAATTTCGCTGAGTGAATTTATTCCGTATTTATCCATTACCCTCGGAAGGTCATTGATTATATCACGGCAGATATAGGGGTCTACAAGGTTTGCTGCACCGACCTGAACTGCGGTAGCACCTGCGAGCATAAGCTCGATTACATCTTCCGCAGAGGAAACTCCGCCCATTCCGACTATCGGAATTTTTACAGCCTGCGATACCTGATAGACCATTCTTACTGCAACGGGGAAAATTGCGGGGCCTGAAAATCCGCCCATTTTATTTGCGATAACGGGCTTTTTTGTTTTAAGATCAATTCTCATGCCCATAAGTGTATTGATTAACGAAAGTCCATCGGCACCGGCCTCCTCACAGGCCTTTGCTATGGAAACGATATCCGTTACATTCGGGGAAAGCTTTACTATAACGGGTTTTGTTGTAACAGCTTTTACCGCTCTTACAATTTCAGCTGCTGCTTCGGGAGATGTTCCGAAACTCATTCCGCCTCCGTGTACATTAGGGCAGCTTATATTGACTTCAAGCCAACCTACCTGTTCACATTTGTCGAGCTTTTCGCAGGTGTAGGCATAATCCTCAACGGAAAATCCGGATACATTTGCCATTACTTTTTTATTAAAGCATTTTGCAAGTTTCGGAAGTTCTTCTCCGATAACCTTTTCGACACCGGGATTTTGAAGTCCTACTGCGTTTATCATTCCTGCTGTACATTCTGCAATTCTCGGAGTCGGATTTCCGAATCTCGGCTCCTTAGTTGTTCCTTTAAAGGAAAAAGTTCCGAGCATATTTATATCATAAAGCTCTGCAAATTCATATCCGTAACCGAAGGTTCCCGAAGCGGGGATTATGGGGTTATCCATCTCAATTCCGCAAAGATTTACATTTAATCTTTCCATAAGATCTCCTCCTTCATCATAATCGGGCCATCCTTGCAGATTCGTTTGAATCCTGTAAGCGTTTTGCAGGAGCAGCCCATGCAGGCACCGAATCCGCAGCCCATTCTTTCTTCAAAGCTGAGCTGACCGGAGGTTTTTGATTCTTTCCAAACCGCTTTTAGCATAGGTTCGGGACCGCAGGTGAAAAAGTGGGTATATTCAAGATCTTTCATAACCTCGGTTACAAAGCCCTTTGTTCCGTAGGAACCATCAACTGTTGTTACATAAACCTTGCAGCCGAGATTTTTAAATTCTTCCTCATAGAAAACTTCGCTTTCGGTGTTGAATCCGAGTATTACGGACACATCTTTTCCCATTGCACGAAGTTCCTTTGCAAGCATATAGAGGGGCGGAACGCCTACGCCTCCTCCTATAAGGAGCGGTTTTTCACCGGAAAGGCTCAAATCGTATCCGTTGCCGAGGGAGCTTAATATATCAAGCTCGCCATCGGTCATATCTCTCATCTGTTCCGTACCCTTTCCGACTACTTTATAGATAAGCGTAAGCTCATCTTTTTCGCAGTCGCAAACAGATATAGGGCGGCGGAGATAGAGTCCGTCAAGTTTTATGTTCACAAACTGACCGGGTTTAGTGATGTCGGAGGTATCACCCTCAAGCACCATTTTCATAATATCCTTTGTCAGAGGTTTGTTTTCCCTGATTTTAAAAAGCAGCAGTCTCATTTTTCCTCCTCAAGCGTCAATAGTTGAGATGCAAAGGGTTGTTTCTTCAAGAACATCAAGAAGTACCTTTACGGTATCAAGTGCAGTGAAAACGGAAACATTGTTTTCGATTGCATAGTTGCGGATAAGCTGTCCGTCATTTTCGGAACCTATTGAGCCTATATCTCTTGTGTTTATTACATATGCAATATGACCCTGACGGAGAGAATCTCTGATTTCCTCGCTGCCCTCGCTTATCTTCTGAAGAACATGGGTGCGTATTCCGTTTTCTTTGAGGAATTTTGCAGTTCCCGATGTAGCTTCGATATTGAATCCGAGATTATAGAATCTGCGGATAAGCGGAAGTGCCTCTTCTTTATCTTTATCTGCAATTGTTGCAAAAACGGTTCCGTAGTTTTGAAGGTGCATTCCGGATGCCTGAAGTGCTTTATAGAGTGCACGGTTGAGTTTATCGTCGTAGCCTATTGCCTCACCGGTGGATTTCATTTCGGGAGAAAGGTAGGAGTCAAGTCCTCTGATTTTATTGAATGAGAATACGGGGACTTTTACATACCATCTCTTTTTCTCATCGGGATAAATATCGAATATGCCCTGTTCTTTAAGGCTCTTTCCGAGAATTACTTCGGTTGCGATATCCGCAAGGCTGTATCCGGTTGATTTTGAAAGGAAAGGAACAGTTCTTGAAGAACGGGGGTTTACCTCAATTATGTAGACATTTTCCTGTTCATCTACAATGAACTGGATATTATAAAGTCCTACTATTACTATTCCGAGGCCGAGTTTTTTCGCATACTGAAGGATAATTCCCTTTACTTTATCGGAGATGCTGATAGTGGGATATACGCTTATGGAGTCACCGGAATGGATACCTGTGCTTTCAACAAGTTCCATAATTCCCGGTACGAAAACATCTATTCCGTCGCAAATTGCATCAACTTCGACCTCTTTACCGAAGATATATTTATCTACGAGAACAGGCTTATCTTCACCGAGTTCAACTGCGGTTTTAAGATAGTGGTGCAGCTGATTTTCGTTTGCAACTATCTGCATTGCTCTTCCGCCGAGTACGAAGGAAGGTCTTACAAGAACGGGATATCCGACCTCTGCTGCGGCTTTGCAGCCATCTTCGATATTTGTAACAGCTTTTCCTTTAGGCTGAGGAATATTGAGCTCCTCAAGAATTTTTTCAAAGCTGTCACGGTTTTCCGCTCTTTCAATAGCGTCACAGTCGGTACCGATTATTTTAACGCCTCTTTCACGGAGGGGCTCCGCAAGGTTTATTGCGGTTTGACCGCCGAGAGATGCTATAACGCCCTCGGGTTTTTCAAGCTCGATTATGTTCATAACATCTTCGGGAGTGAGTGGTTCAAAATAGAGCTTGTCGCTTGTTGTGTAGTCGGTGGAAACTGTTTCGGGGTTATTGTTGATTATAATTGCCTCGTAGCCGGATTTTTTAATTGTTGTAACAGCATGAACGGTGGAATAGTCAAACTCAACGCCCTGACCTATTCTTATAGGGCCCGCTCCGAGTACGATTATTTTCTTTTTGTCGGTTACAATCGAGGCATTTTCGCCTGTATAGGAAGAATAAAAATAAGGAATATATGCTCCGCAGTGGAAAGTATCGACCATTTTATATACCGGGAACATATTGAGGCGTTTTCTCGTATTGAAAATCTCTATCTCCTCAACTTTCCAAAGCTTTGCGATATATTCATCCGAGAAGCCCATTTTCTTTGCCTCAAGCAAAAGCTTTTCGTCATTTTTATTTTCTTTAAGGCGATTTTCCATTTTCACTATATTTTCAAGTGCTTTAAGGAAAAATTCGGTTATCTTTGTAACCTCATGGAGCTTTTCAGTGGTTTCACCTCTGCGGATAAGCTCAGTTATTCCGAAGATATTATCATCATGGAATTCTTTTATGTAATCATAAATTTCGGCAGTTTCAATTTTGTCGAATTTTTTAAGATAGAAATGGCAAACGCCTATTTCAAGTGAGCGAACACCTTTGAGCAGACATTCCTCAAGGTTAGAACCGATTCCCATTATTTCGCCCGTTGCTTTCATCTGAGTTCCGAGGGTGTTCGGTGCAGATGTGAATTTATCAAAGGGGAAGCGCGGAAGTTTTGCTATTACATAATCGAGGGAGGGCTCGGTTTTTGCGGTTGTGCCTGCAAGTTCAATTTCATCAAGGGTCATACCTACAGCGATTTTCGCAGTTACCTTTGCAATAGGGAATCCGCTTGCTTTTGATGCAAGAGCGGAGGAACGTGAAACTCTGGGGTTAACTTCGATGAGATAGTATTCGGAATTTTCCGGATTGAGTGCAAACTGAACATTGCAGCCGCCCTCGATTTTAAGCTCACGAATAAGCTTTATTGCAGAATCGTTGAGCATTTTCATATCGTGGTCGGAAAGGGTCATTATAGGTGCTACAACCATAGAGTCGCCTGTATGTACACCTACGGGATCGATATTTTCCATTCCGCAGATTGTAATTGCGTTATCTTCGGAGTCACGCATTACCTCAAATTCTATTTCTTTATAGCCTTTTACACTTTTTTCGATAAGTACCTGATGTACGGGAGAAAGCTTGAATGCGTTTCTTCCGATTTCAACAAGTTCCTCCTCGTTATTTGCAAAACCGCCTCCGGTTCCGCCGAGAGTAAATGCGGGACGAAGTACAACGGGATATCCTATACGCTCTGCTGCGCCTTTTGCCTCTTCGATATTATAGGTTATTTCGGAGGGAATTGTAGGCTCGCCTATTGATTGACAAAGTTCCTTGAACATTTCACGGTCCTCTGCCCTTTCGATACTTTCGCTGCTTGTTCCGAGAAGTTTTACACGACATTCTTTAAGAATACCTTTTTTCTCAAGCTGAATTGCAAGGTTAAGTCCTGTTTGACCGCCTATTCCGGGTACTATTGCATCGGGTCTTTCGTGACGAAGGATCTTTGCTATATATTCAAGTGTGAGCGGCTCCATATAAACTTTATCGGCAATCAGTGTATCCGTCATTATTGTTGCGGGGTTGCTGTTGCAGAGAACCACTTTATAGCCCTCTTCTTTAAGTGCAAGACAAGCCTGAGTTCCCGCATAGTCGAACTCCGCAGCCTGTCCGATAACAATCGGGCCTGAGCCTATTATGAGAATTTTTTTGATATCCGTTCTTTTTGCCATTCCTTTTCGCTCTCCTTCGTTTTATATGTTAAAATCGCTGTAAACAATTTTTCCGTCTTTGACAGTCATCAGACATTTTCCGAAAAGCTCCCATCCCTTAAAGGGTGTTGATTTTCCCATTGAAATGAATTTTTCCGGATCGACTTTTTCGGTTTTATCAAGATCCCAAACCGAAAAATCATTTTTAAGCTCTATTTTAAATCGCTTTCTCGGATTTATCGCAAGAAGTTCCACCGCTTTTTCAAGGGATATTATTCCGGTTTTTACAAGCTTTGTATAAACAACCGGGAAGCAGGTTTCAATTCCGCTTATTCCGAAAGGACTTTTTTCAAGTCCTCGGGATTTTTCCTCCTCGGAATGGGGTGCATGGTCGGTGGCTATCATATCAATTGTGCCATCCTTTATTCCTTCGATAAGTGCCTCTTTATCCGCTTTTCCTCTTAAAGGAGGGTTCATTTTGAATCTTCCCTCCTCACAAAGGTCGCTTTCATCCATTACAAGATAATGAGGTGCTGTTTCACAGGTGATATCCACCCCATCTGCTTTCGCCCTTCTTATAAGTTCAACGCTTTCCTTTGTGGAAATATGGCATACATGATAGGCACAGCCCGTTTCTTTTGCAAGCTCTATATCTCTTTCTATCTGTTTCCATTCGCTTTCGCTGCAAATTCCTCTATGACCGTTTGCCTTTGCGTATTCACCGTCATGGATATATCCGCCTTTTAAAAGTTCGTTAACTTCGCAATGTGCAACGATTATTTTGCCGAGTCTTTTTGCCTCAAGCATTGCCTCACGCATCATTTCGTCATTCTGTACTCCCCTTCCGTCATCCGAAAAGGCAATTACATCTTTTGCAAGGGTTTCCATATCCGAAAGGCTTTCGCCTTTTTCGTCCTTTGTTATTGCACCATAGGGCAAAACCTCTATTACAGCGTCACGCTTAATGATATCCGTTTGTTCTTTAAGATGCTCCGAAGAATCCGGTACAGGATTGAGGTTAGGCATTGTGCAAACGGAGGTGAAACCGCCCTTTGCCGCTGCCATTGAGCCTGTTTTTATTGTTTCTTTATAAGAAAAACCCGGTTCACGAAAATG
>CAZEKU010000007.1:0-23045 GCA_964512935.1 uncultured Oscillospiraceae bacterium
GATCAGGCAGGACATTTCTGGCATCTTCGCTATCCGCTTACCGATGGAAGCGGTTGGCTTGAGCTTGCAACAACCCGTCCTGAAACCCTTCTCGGCGATACCGCAGTTGCAGTAAACCCTAAAGACGAAAGATATACCTCCTACATAGGCAAAACCGTTACACTTCCTCTCGTAGGCCGTGAAATTCCCGTTGTTGCCGATGAATATGTAGATATGGAATTTGGTACAGGTGTTGTAAAAATTACTCCTGCACATGACCCTAACGACTTTGAAGTAGGTCTTCGCCATGACCTTCCCGTAATAAATGTTATGACCGATGATGCTAAAATCGTTGACGATTATCCTAAATATGCGGGTATGGATCGCTATGACGCAAGAAAAGCTATTGTTGCAGACCTTGAAGAAGGCGGATATCTTGTGCGTGTTGAAGATCATGAACACAATGTAGGTACCTGCTACCGCTGCCACACAACCGTTGAACCGAGAGTTTCTCTCCAGTGGTTTGTAGCAATGAAGGAACTTGCAAAACCCGCTATTGAGGCTGTAAAAGACGGAGAAGTGCGCTTTGTTCCTGAAAGATTCGATAAAAACTATTTCCACTGGATGGAAAACATTCGTGACTGGTGCATAAGCCGTCAGCTTTGGTGGGGACATAGAATTCCCGTTTGGTATTGCGATGACTGCGGAAAGGATACCCTTTGCGTAGATGGTGAACCTAAGTGCTGCGAACATTGCCACAGCGAAAATATCCATCAGGATCCCGATACTCTTGATACATGGTTCAGTTCCGCACTTTGGCCTTTCAGCACAATGGGTTGGCCCGAAGAAACTCCCGAATACAATTATTTCTATCCCACAAATGTTCTTGTAACAGGATACGATATAATCACATTCTGGGTATCGAGAATGATATTCTCCGCACTTGCTTATACAGGTAAAAAACCTTTCAGCGATGTTGTTATCCACGGACTTGTTCGTGATGCACAGGGTAGAAAGATGTCTAAATCTCTTGGAAACGGTATTGATCCCCTTGAAATTATAGATACATTCGGTGCAGATGCACTTCGTCTTGCACTTGTAACCGGAATTTCCGCAGGTAATGATACCCGTTTCACCGATGAAAAAGTAACTTCCTGCCGTAACTTTGCAATCAAACTTTGGAATGCAGCAAGATTTGTACTTATGAACCTTCCGGAGGATTTCAACGAAACCGAGCTCCCCGAAGAGCTTACTCTTGAGGACAAATGGCTCCTTTCTCAGTATAACGACCTTGTAAAAGCAGCAACCGAAAATATCGAAAACTATGATATCGGTGTTGCAGAACAGAAAATCGTAGATTTCATTTGGGATACATATTGCAGCTGGTATATCGAACTTGCAAAAGCAAGACTTCAGGGTGAATCCGCAGATTCCGCAAGAAGAGTTCTTGTATATGTGCTCACAGGCGTGCTCAAACTTCTTCATCCCTTCATGCCTTTCATTACCGAAGAAATTTGGCAGGCACTTCCTCATGAGGGCGAATCCATTATGGTATCTGCTTGGCCCGAATATACCGAAGAACATTGCTTCACAAAAGAGGCAGAGGACTTTACAAAAGTTATGGATGCAATTAAAGCTATCCGTAACCGCCGTGCTGAGATGAATGTTCCTCCCTCTAAAAAGGCAAAACTCTTTATCGAAACCGATTCTGCCGAAGTATTTGAGCAGGGCGCACCTTTCCTTATGAAACTTGCTTCTGCATCCGAAGTGGATATAAATGTCGAATTTGACAAAGCAGGCGCAGTACAGGTAATTACCGATGCTGCAAAGATTTATATTCCTATGGCAGAGCTTATTGATATGGAAAAAGAGCTTGAAAGACTCAATAAAGAGAAAGAACAGTGTGAAAAACAGGCAGCAGGCCTTGAGGCAAGACTTCAGAATCCCGGATTTGTAAACAAAGCACCGGAAAATGTTGTTGCAGCAGAACGTGACAGACTTGCTAAACTTAAAGAAAGACTTGCAAAGCTTGAAGAATCCATTGCAGCAATGAAATAATTAAAAAAAGAGCCGCCGTTTTGGCGGCTCTCAAATTTTATAAAAGGCGGATTGAAGATGGAATACGAAGAAAGCCTTGACTATATTGCAAATTTTCCCCGCTTTAAAAAAGAACCGTCACTTAATGAGATGAAAAAACTGCTTGAAAAGCTGGGAGACCCTCAAAAAAAACTCAGAAGTATAAATGTTGCGGGAACTAACGGAAAGGGTTCAACCGTTGCGATGCTTGCATCGGTTTTGAGCACCGCAGGCTATAAAACTGGACGCTATATTTCACCATATGTGCTCGAATTCAGAGAGCGTATGATGATAAACGGAAAAATGATAGGCAAAAAGCGTCTTGCAAAAATTGTTGAGCAGGTAAAAGAGAAAGCGGATGAACTTATGGAATCCGGATGCGTGCTCAACGCATTTGAAATTACAACAGCCTGCGCAATGCTTTGGTTTGCAGAGGAAAACTGTGATTTTGTGGTGCTCGAAGCAGGCCTCGGCGGAAGATTTGATGCAACAAACACAGTTCCCGAGCCTATTTTGCAGATAATTACATCCATTGGATTTGATCATATGGAACAGCTTGGAGATACAATTGCAAAAATAACCGAAGAAAAATGCGGAATTTTACGCAAAAACTGCACGCTTTTGACATCTCCGGGACAAGATAAAGAGGCTCTTACGGTCATGCTCAACAAATGCAACGAGCTTGATGCAACTTTCGTAACCGGTGCTGCGGGAAAGGCTAAAATAGTTCAATGCGATGCCTGCACAACCGAGGTACTTGTCGGAAAAACCGAGCTTTCGCTGGCTCTCGGAGGAAAATATCAGATAAACAATCTCCTTACGGTATATTCCGCAGTGGGAATTTTGCGTGAAAAGCATTTCGCCATAAAGGATGAGCACTTGGTGGAGGGAATTGCCGCAGTAAGATTCCCTGCAAGATTTGAACTGTGCTCAAGGGAGCCTATGGTAATTCTCGACGGTGCTCATAATGCGCCTGCGGCAAAGGCTTTAGCTGAAAGCGTCGAAGAATTTTTACCGAAAAAGAGGACTCTTATTTGCGGAATGATGGCTGATAAGGACTACAAAAAGGTTATTGAAGAAATAGCACCGCATTTTGAGCATATAATTACAGTGCCCGTGCAAAATCCGAGGGCGGTTGAGCCTGAAAAACTTGCTGAGGCTGCAAGAAAATACTGCGAAAATGTGGATGTCAAAGAAAATGCGAAAACTGCGGTGGAGGAAACTCTTGCTATGCTCAAAAATGATGAGGCACTTGTAGTTGCAGGTTCGCTCTATCTTGCATCGGAAATTCGCCCTATGCTCATGAAATTTAAAGGAAATCCGAAGGTCGGGTGAGCAAAAATGTCTGATATCATAAAGATAAGCGGTAGAATTTCCTATATAAAGGCGACAGATAAACCGCTTTCGTCGGATGTCGGTATATTTTATGGCGATAAATATACATGGCTTTTTGACTTAGGCGCATCTGATGAAACGGCAAAAACGCTTGATCTTATAAAAAATCCGAAGAATGCTGTTATTTCGCATTTTCATCCGGACCATATGGGAAATCTTGAGCACGCAGTGCTCAACGAACTCTTTTTGAGCGCAAACACATTCAAATATGCGAAAAAAGGCAGTGTTACAGAGGATAAAATCATAGATGACGGCGAAAAAATACATATTTTTTCGCTGCCGTCAAGCCATGCAAAGGGTTCTTTAGGAATGAAAATAGGCGATTACGCCTTCCTTGGTGATGCAATTTACCCAACGATGAAAAACGGTGTGACCTGCTATAATTCATCTGTGCTCAAAGAGGAAATTGCGGTGCTCAAAAATCTTTCCGCAAAATATTTTCTTATTAGTCACGATGAAAAATTCATTTATCCGAAAGACGAAATTATATCAAGGCTTGAATGTATATACAGTAAGCGTGACCCAAAACAAAGCTATATTGCAATATAAAAAAACATCGGGCAAAAGCCCGATGTTTTTTTATTCGGTAGTTTTTATATACCTTTGTTTTGAAAATTGCTAAGAAAAAGGAGAGTGGGCGTTTCGCAAAGTTTATAAAGCTCTAAAATCGCCTCATCTTTGCTTATTTTATCATAATTTTCAAACCAAAGCTCGGTATATGCAACCATTGCACTGAACATATATCTTATGTTAAGACGAATTTTAATATCGCTTTTCTCCTCACAAAAATCTGGTATAAATTTTTTTATAGGGCTTTCGACGATAATATTCTGTATATGCTTTTCCATTCGTTTGCGGTCGCATTTTAGAAGAAACAGAAAATCATCCCTGTTTTCGGTAAGAGCATTTATATATTTTTCAGTTGCTGAAGAAATATCCTTTTTTAAAACATCTGCGGTTACATTTTCACAGTAGCTTTTGATGATTTTTGCATTAAAATCATCAAAAAGCCTGTCCAAAAGGTCATATTTATCAGTAAAATGAAGATAAAATGCGTTGCGGCTTATAAGACCCAGCTCGCATATCATTGAAACGGTAGTTTTTTCAAAACCAACCTCCTGAACACATTTTTTAAACCCATTTTTTATAATTGTTTCGGTTTTTACATATCTTAAATCGTTTTTATTCATAAAATCACCTAACAATATTATACAACTTGTCACTTAAATTACAAGATATAAAATAGTATAAATTGAAAATTCTTGTTAAATAAATTACAATCAATAACGAGGTGATTTTAATGAACAGACTTAAAGACAAAGTAGCAATTATTACAGGCGCAGCACAGGGCGTAGGTCTTTGTGCAGTAAAAATGTTCCTCGATGAGGGTGCAAAGGTTGTTGCAACCGATATTAACGGTGAAAAACTTGCCGCAAACATTGAAGCAATCGGAAGTGACGATGTTATCGCTGTACAGCATGATGTTGCATCCGAAGATGCATGGAAAAATGTAGTTGAAAAAACTCTTGAAAAATTTGGAAAACTCGATGTTCTTGTTAACAACGCAGGACTTATCCTCGGAAAAAGCGTAGAGGTAGAGAGCCTTGAAGAATGGAATAAGATAATCGGTGTTTCCGCAACAGGTTGTTTCCTCGGAATAAAAACCTGCTCCGCTGTTATGGGAACCGAAGGTCATAGCTCCATTGTAAATATTTCCTCCGGCGCAGGAATCGTAGGCGGTCCGAGAACCGGTAACGATGCAGCATACAATGCTGCTAAGGGCGGTGAAAGACTTCTCACAAAACACTGTGCTCATGCACTTGCATATAAAAATATCCGTGTAAACTCAATCCATCCGGGCGGTATTATGACCGATATGATGAAGATGATAGTAAGCGCAAATCCCGCTGCACTTGATGCATCAAAAGGATTTGCACCTCTTGCACCTCACTATTC
The DNA here is from genome assembly GCA_964512935.1 of uncultured Oscillospiraceae bacterium. GTDB lineage: Bacteria > Bacillota > Clostridia > Oscillospirales > Ruminococcaceae > UMGS1668. The sequence continues at coordinate 5,407 of CAZEKU010000007.1, forward strand.
CGAACCCGAAGACATCGTTTACGGAATTATTTATCTCGCTTCCGATGAGGCAAAAACCGTTACAGGCGCAGAGCTTGCAATTGATAACGGTCTTACATCTTTCTGATACCCCTAATAAAAAAAGCCTGCCATAGCGGCAGGCTTTTTTTACTTTTTATAAACGGGAAGTTCAATCCAAAATTTACTTCCGACATTAAGTTCACTTTCAACTCCGCAGTAACCGCCGCAGATTTTAATTGCGGTGCTAACGATTGCAAGACCTAAGCCTGCGCCGCCGCTTGTTCCTTTTTGATAACGCTCCCAAATTTCTTCGAGCATTTCGGGAGGAATTCCACATCCGTTATCTGTAACGGAAATTCGGACTTTGTCATCGAAAATCTCCTGATTTACAGTAACGATAATATTTTCTCCTCCATGAACAACAGCGTTGTTTACAAGGTTATATACAGCCTCGGATACAAGGGTTTCATCAGTGTTTACAAAAACATCGGAATCGCTGTTAAAGTTGATTACAGCTTTTCCGGATGAAAGCTTTTTGAACTGTGTTACAATATCCGAAATTTCATCGGTTATGCAAAAAACAGTAGGCTGAAAATGAAAAGTTCCACTTTGAAGTTTCGAAAGGTCTAAAGCGCTGTTTACAAGCTTTGTGAGCCTTTTAGTTTCATCAATGATGATCTGAATATTTTCGGAATTATTTTCACCGGGAATATCCCTCATCATTTCACCGTAGCCTCCTATCATAGTAAGAGGAGTGCGAAGGTCATGACTTACATTTGCAAGGAGCTCTTTGCGCAATTTATCGGTTTTGCGCAGCTTTTTAGTTGTGTTGTTGAGAGTTTGACTCAGCTGTGCAATTTCAACACAGCCACCGCCGATGAAAATTACATCATAGTTGCCTTCTGCAAGCTGTTTTGCGGAATCCGAAAGGCTGCGTATAGGTTTAGAAAGGCCTTTTGATGCAATAAAAGCAAAAATGATACTTGCACCGAAGGCAAGAATGCTTGCAACCGAAAGGATTATAGTAAGCACATTACAGGTTGAAGAAAGGGGCTCCATTCTTGATACTATAACAAGCAGAGAATGTTCACCGCTTTCGGAAATTATCTCGGTTGCCATAACCATAGAGTTGAAACTGTTTCTTGCAGGAACTCTTCCGACAAAATGTGACGGGTCATATTCAAGAAATGTACCGCTGTCGGTAAAAACACCCGTAGATTCAACTTCGGTTATATATGTACCGCCGTTTTCGGAAGTCAGCTCCCAATATTTTAAAACTGCTTTCGATGCCTTATCAAAACGAATACTTGTTGAACGCTCCGTAGCACTTTTAATCATTCCGTCATCGCTCAAAAGATATACGGATATTTCGTTTTCCTGACTTATAGATACAAGCAAGCTGTTAAGCTCGGGGTTATCTATGTTTTCGGAGATTGTTTTTGAATATTCTTTTATGCTGTTTCTTGTATAGATAGCGTAAATTCCGTCCAAAAGAACTGTTTGCATAAGCCAAAGAATAAGCAGCATTAAAATGGAAAATCCGATAAAATATGTGCAGAGTTTCCAGCGTATTGAGATTTTATCACTCATCAAAGCGATAGCCAACTCCTCTCAGAGTGGAAATACAGTGGCTATAAGGGCCAAGTATCTTTCTAAGCTGCTTTATATGGGTATCTATTGTGCGGTCGTCTCCGAGAAAATCGTATCCCCAAACCTCATTTATAAGTTTTTCACGGGAAAGAGCGATTCCACGATTTTTAACAAGGAAGAAGAAAAGATCATATTCTCTCGGGGACATATCTATATGTTTTCCGTCAACCATAACAAGTCTGCCTGTGAAATCAACGGTAAGCCCCTCATGCTGATATACTTCCTTTGATTCGGGAATAGCAACGCCGCCGCGTTTTAAAATTGCACCTATGCGCATCATAAGCTCTTTAGGAGAAAAAGGTTTGACGACATAGTCGTCAATACCGGATTCAAATCCATGAACCTTATCATATTCTTCGCCTCGGGCTGAAAGCATAATTATAGGAACATTTGAGAATTTTCGAATTTCACGACAAGCGGAAAAACCGTCAAGCTCGGGCATCATAACATCCATAAGAATTATATCGGGTTCATTATTTTTGCAAAGCTCAAGAGCTTTAAGTCCGTTAGAGGCTTCGCTTACCTCGTAGCCTTCAAATTTAGCATATTTTTTTATAAGGTCTCGGACACGAAGCTCATCGTCAACGATAAGAATCCTGCTCATTTAAATAGCTCCTTTCGTGATTTTCTGTATGAATTTTATCATCACATAGTGTGGAAAATGTGATGACAGAACAAAAAACAGTGTAAAAATGCTTATTTTTTGTTCACAAGACCATCAAGAAGGCTTTTTATCCTGCTTTTTCGAAGATTAGTTTCGATTTGTGAAAATTTAAAGGAGTTTTCTTCGAATATAAGGCAGTCGCCTGCCTTTGAATTTTCCGGAAGAGAGGAGGTGGGAACATTTATCATTTCGCCATTTGCAGTTTCAATAGTTGCAATGCCGTCCTCAATGCGGTCGATTATGTATTTTTCCGTTTTAATCATCTCTTTTCAGTAGATACGGTAATATTCTTTCCGTTGGAGGCGAAAACTATGCTTCCGTCATAGTCTGTGCGATAATATTCAATTTTAAAATCCATAAATGCGGAAATCGTTTCATGATGAGGGTGACCGTAGTCGTTGTTATATCCGCAGGAGATTGCAGCATATTTAGGTGAGGCCAATTTTAAAAATAAGGAGCTGTTCGAGGTGGAGCTGCCGTGATGACCTGCGTTAAGAACATCGCATGATATATCCGCACCGGAATTTATAAGTGAAAGCTCGGATTCCTTTTCGGCATCACCCGAAAAGAGAAAACTTGTTTCACCGTAGGTTAGCTTTGAAATAATTGAATAGTTGTTCAAATTATCGCCGCTGTAATCAACAGGACCGAGTATTTCAAGAATCGCACCGTCTCCGAGGTCATAAGTGTCACCGACATTTGCATAGGAAACAGAACAATGCTCCTCCGAAAGAGTAATCAGCAAATTTTCAAAAAGGGCTGTTGTAGGAAGAAATTCCTCCGGAATTTCCGGCATTAAAACTTTTTCCGTCGGAAAAAGTTTTATAATATCCGATGCAGAGCCTATGTGATCAGCATGAGGATGAGTCATTATAAAAAGGTCTATTGAATAGACACGCTCGGTGCGAAGATAGTTTTCAATGGTCTTTTTGTAACCGACATCGCCCGCATCAATAAGAACAGTCTTTTCGGGAGCTTTGATGAGAATACATTCTGCCTGTCCCACATCGATAAAATGCACCTCAAGGTCGGATGAAATACCGTTTTCACCCTGTGCATATGAGAGCAAAACGGTATAAAAATCCTCGGTAATAATGCCCTGCTCATAAAGCACAGCACCTATAAAAACAATTGTCACAGCCAAAAGCGAAAAGATAAGTCCCTTTGACTTTTTGTTAAAGTTCTTCATAAAGATTCACCGTTTCAAGATAATTTTCCAATGCGTAATTCCAGCAATGTGCAGTGCCGCCTGAAAGACCATTATAATATCCGATTATCCTTGTAGAATTATCCACCATATATTTATTACGCTCATGCTCACAGCCGGGAATATATTCTTCGTAAAGAGATATTACAAAATCGGATTTTTCGATAATGCGGTTAATACGCTCGGAAATAAAAGCGGAATGACGCAAAGCGGCTTTTGAATAGGGAAAAACCGCAACAAGTGCTATTTCGGGAAAATTGGATTTTGCCTCAATTACAGCTTCTGCGGCAAAAAGGTCGAAGCCTTCTGCCATTCCACTCATAAAAAAGCGAAAACCGTCCTCATAGGCATCAGCTATTGCACAGCGAAGATTTTCCTTGAGCAGGGATATTTCAACTGAATTTTCATCACCGCCCATAGGAAGGCGCATCGGGCGAGGTCCTGTAAAACAACAGGTTGTTTCACGATTCATAAGGAAGTTCCTTTCTCAATAATCATGAAAAATGCGTAAAGAACAGCATAAATAATCGGCTGATGGATTATATAAATTCCAAGGGTGTTTGAACCTATTTTGCAAAGAAAAGAGCTATGACGATTCATCATAAAATCCGGAATTTTACGCTCTTTAAACCATTTTCCGATAAAACATCCGAAAAGGAACAGGAAAAACCACGGAAGGAGCGGGAAATAGTCGGCAGAGCGAAAGCCTGCTCCGGGAAGTCCTATTACGCCAAGATATTTTGAAAAATAAAGTTCACGGGGGACTGCTACATTTCCGAACATGATATGTCCGGAAGGAAGATCGTATAAACATAAAAACAGGGCAAGCGATATAATAGCACATAAAAATGCAGGGGATTTATTTATGCGTTTTCTGAAAAGGTGATAGATAATCATTGATGCACCTAAAAAATGCAAAACGCCAAACCAAATTACCTGAGAACGCATGAAAAAATATGTGCCGAGGGTCATAAGCATTCCGCAACCGAAAACCACAAGGCCGTGCTTTAATGCGTTTTTAGTAAGCCTTGATGAAATTCCTGCGATTATAATAAATGTGCAGCATACAGCCATTTGTAAGGTGTCCCAACCCTTTGAGTAAAAATTAAAATCAAGACCGAAAATAGCATAAAGATCATAAGCGGCATGATAAATAATCATTCCGATAAGCGCAAGTCCACGCATTTCATCGAGAAAAAAGATTCTTTTTCCTTTTCCGGACATAAAAACACCTCCTTTAATGATAATATTATATAACAAGAAAAGAACTTCTGCAACAATCTAAAAACTCCGTTTTGGCTATTAAAAATTTGTAAATATTTTTTTATTTGCTTGTACAAAATTGTGTTTTTTGGTATTATATATTTTATATAAGTAATAACAAGCGAAAAGCTTCAAATAGAAAGGAAAAAATATGTCAGAAAAAAATAACGGTTGGAAAAAACCGGAGGAAAAATTTCCCGAAACAGAGATTGAAGACAGCTTTGCGGGATTTTTCAGCGAAGAGGAGACTCTCGGAATTTCTGAAAAAGAGAAAAAACGCCGTAAAAGCAAATCGGGTCCCGATATTCTCGCGGTTTCCGAAGAGGAAGATCCGGGTTTTGTAATAAAAGAAGTTGTTGCACTTGATACCGGAAATGAAATAGTAAATATCAAAGAAGAATCGGAAGAACCGCTTGAGCATGAGGAAAAAGAGGAATCTGAAGTGGAAGATGCTCAAGAGGAAGAAAACGGTGCTCAAGAAAATTGCGAAGATTCAAAAGAAACCGAAGATGAAATAATCGAGGTGGATCTTTCTGCGGAAAGCTCTGTAAAAAAGAGAAAAGACCCCTTTGAAAAAGTAAAAAAATATGTAAAATCCAAAAGAAAATATCACTATGCTGCAACAGTAGGCGCAGTGCTTGTAGGACTTGCACTTCTCGGTACAATAAGCCTTTGCTCCATGCTTTTTAATTTCGGAGTGAGAATTTTCGATAACACAAGCCAAAAAGAGGCATTTGAATGGAAGATTTATCCTCTCCTTATGCTTGACCCTGCTGCATTTGAAAATCCTCAGCAGCTTGATGATGAGATATTCTTAAAAAGTGCCCTTTGGTCAACACTTCTTGAAAACCGCACAAAATATGCGTATGATGAAAACGGAATGTTGCTGGTTCCCGCATCAGATCTTGATGTTGCCGCAAAAAGCCTTTACGGCGAAAGCGTTACTCTTAATCACAGAACATTCAATGAGGGATATGACTATTTCTATATTTACAATGAGGAAACTAACACCTACGCTGTGCCTATTATGAGCCAGACTGCATCATATGTTCCGAAAGTAATAAAAATCAGCAAAAGCGGCGATATCTATACTCTTATAGTCGGATATGTCGCACCTACAACCCTTTGGAATGTAAGTGAGGACGGCTCCTCCGAATCCGTTCCGGATAAATATATGTACTATGACCTTGAAAAGGTCGCAAGGGGCGAATATATAATCCGTTCGGTAAGAAGAATACCAGAGGACGAACTTCCGGATGACCTTGAGGTCTCCGATATGCAGTCCCTTAACCAGACCCAGTATTTCGATTATGACGAGATTCAGCAGGAATATTTGGAGCAGGAAATGGCTAAAAATGACAGCAGCGAAAGTTCTTCGAACAGTGAAAACAGCTCAGGAACATCAAGTTCCGAAAGCAGCAGTTCAAATTCCGAAAACAGCTCGGAAAGCTCCTCATCTGAATCCTAAATCAAAGAAAAAATCCCATGCAGAGCATGGGATTTTTTTGTTTGCGGTAATAAAGCCGCTTTTTGTAAATTTGCATTGAAAAAGAGCAAATATGGTGCTATAATTATATAAATATTTATAATGGTAAAGTGTTTTATTGCGGAGGTTATGGGATGAAAAAATGGAAGCTTATGCAGGGCAATCCGGGGAAAGCAAAACATATTGAAGAAGAATTAGGTGTTTCGGCTCTTGTAAGTGAGGTTCTTGTAGCAAGAGGAATTGATACCCCCGCAAAAGCAGGAAATTTTATCGCAAAAGAAATTCCTTTTACCGATCCTATGGCATATCGTGATATGGATAAAGCGGTACAAAGAATTAACGATGCTCTCGATGAAGGAGAGCGTATTTGCGTTTACGGAGACTACGACTGTGACGGAATGACCGCTACGGTTTTGCTTTATGATTATCTTGCATCTATCGGATGCGATGTTTGGTATTATATTCCCGATAGGGAAACCGAAGGCTACGGCCTTAATAAGGGTGCAATAGATTATATTGCATCAAAAGAAACAGATCTTATAGTCACCGTTGATAACGGTGTTTCTGCAATCAATGAAATAGATTATGCATCTTTCCTCGGAATTGATGTTGTTGTAACCGACCATCATAAGCCGAGAGAGATACTTCCCGATGCGGTTGCAGTAGTTGACCCTCACCGTGAAGATGAAAGCAGCGAGGGCGTATATAAGGAGCTTGCAGGCGTAGGCGTTGCATTTAAACTTGTTTGCGCACTTGAAAGAGATAATGGTTGGGGAATAATCGAACAGTATGCGGATCTTATCTGCATAGGAACCGTTGCGGATATTGTTCCTCTTACGGGTGAAAACAGAATTCTTGTGCGACATGGCCTTTCGCTTATAAGTGAAACCACAAATATGGGCCTTAGAGCACTTCTTGAAGAAACAGGACTTGCTGAAAAACAAATCACCGCAGATATGATCGCTTTCGGAATAGCACCTAAGCTTAACTCCGCAGCAAGACTCGGCTCAGCTTATCAGGTAACGGAGCTTTTGACCACAGAGGATGAGGAGCTTGCAGTTCAGCTTGCAGCAGACCTTTGCGAGCAAAATCGCCAACGCCAACAGCTTGAACAGGAAATTTCAAAGGATATTGACGCAATGTTCTATGAAAAAGCGGATATCCTCAATGACAGAGTTGTGGTGCTTGACGGTGAGGGTTGGCATCATGGAGTAATCGGAATAGTTTGCTCAAAAGTTGTTGAGCGCACAGGAAAACCCTGCGTTCTCATTTCTAAAGACGAAGAAGAGGCAAGAGGCTCTGCAAGAAGTGTAGAGGGATTTTCTATGATAGATGCGGTCAGCTATGCATCGGAACATCTTACTCGATATGGTGGACATCCCTTTGCAGCAGGTATGAGTCTTGAATCATCGAAAATCGCAGATTTTCGTAAAGCTGTAAATGAATTTGCCGCAAGCAATTTCCTTCAGATGCCCGTTTATACCCAAAAAATAGACAAAATTATGGATCCTGCGGAGCTTACCGTAAACAATATTGCATCGCTTAAACTTCTTGAACCCTTCGGTGCATCTAATGAAGTTCCGGTTTTCGCATTCAGAAAGGTGCTCGTGGATGGAATTTATCCGATAGGCAACGGAAAGCATCTCAGAATTCGCTTTAAAAAAGCAGGAATGGTTTTCTATGCAGTGTATTTCGGAATGACTGCGGAGGAATTCCCCTATGTTCAAGGCGAAATAGTCGATGTTGCGGCAACCTGTGAAGTAAGCGAATACGGTGGCGAAGAAAGAGTATCTGTGAAAATCCGTGATGTGCGCCCGTCCTCACTGAGTCAGGAGAGACTTTTCGGCGGAAATCTTATCTATGATGGATATAAGCGTGGAGAACCTGTTCCGGAGGAAGATATTCCCGAGCGTGGAGATTTTGCTGTTGTTTACAGATTTATCAGAAACAATTCCGGATATAAAGGTGAATTAGATGTGCTTTTCGGAAGAATTACCGGACAGAATAAGGAATGTACAATGGATTCCTGCAAAATGCGTCTTTGCCTTGATATTATGGAAGAAATGGGACTTATTACAAGAAAATTTGACGGCAGAATAGAGGAAATAACCCTTAATCAGCCGTCGCAGAAAATAAATATGGAAGATTCAAACCTTCTTAAAAAACTTAAAAGAGGAAATATTTAAAATCATCTATTGCGAGAGGCGGTGAATATATGCCCGAATATTTTAAAGAGCTTAAACAGGCAATAGATACAAACAAAGGTTATGATGTAGAAAAAATAGAGCGGGCTTACGCCCTTGCAAGCAGAGCACATTCCGAGCAAAAGCGTGCAACCGGTGAGCCTTATATAATTCACCCGGTAGCGGCAGCGCTTACAGTTGTTCAGCTCGGAATGGATACGGATACGGTCTGCGCAGCACTTCTTCATGATGTTGTTGAAGATACAGATGTGACTATTGAGGAGATACAAAGGGACTTCGGACAGGATGTTGCAAACATGGTTGACGGAGTTACAAAGCTCAGCAAGATAAAGTTCGTATCAAAGGAAGAGGCTCAGGCTGAAAATGTGCGAAAAATGATGATAGCTATGGCAAAGGATGTCCGAGTTATCATAGTAAAGCTTGCTGATAGACTTCATAATATGCGCACAATAGATGCAAAACCCATTGAAAAACAGCGCCGCACAGCGCATGAAACAATGGAGATATATGCTCCCTTAGCACATAGACTCGGTATCCGTCCTATAATGGAGGAGCTTGAGGACAGATGTATAAGAATACTCGACCCGGTAGGATATAAAGATATCGAGGAGCGTATGGAACTTGCAAAAACCGAACAGCAGGAGTTTCTTGAACATCTTCAAACTAAAATAAGAGAAAGACTTGACGGCGAGGATTTTAAGGCAACACTCACCGGAAGAATTAAAAGTGTATACGGAATTTATCGAAAAATATATACTCTCGGTAAATCTTTTGAAGAAATATACGATGTGTATGCTGTAAGAGTCATAGTTGATACAGTTTACGACTGCTATTATGTGCTCGGACTTATGCATGATTTGTTTAAACCGATTCCCGATCGTTTTAAGGATTATATCTCAACCCCAAAACAGAATATGTATCAGTCGCTCCATACAACCTGCATTGATGAAAAAGGAATCCCATTTGAAATCCAGATAAGAACATGGGATATGCACCATACGGCTGAATACGGTATTGCCGCACATTGGAAATATAAAGCGGGAATACAGGGAAAATATAAACTTGAGGAGCGCCTTGCGTGGATACGCCAGCTTCTTGAGCAGCAGCAGGAGCTTGACGATGTTGAAGATATAGTAAGCTCCATTAAAACCGATATAGCTATTGATGAGGTTTTTGTATTTACACCCCGAGGCGATGTAATAAATCTTCCTGTTGGATCAACAATAGTCGACTTTGCCTACGCAATACATACTGCGGTAGGCAATAGAATGACCGGTGCGAAGATAAACGGAAGAATTGTTCCTCTTGAAACAGAAGTAAAAACCGGTATGATAGTCGAAATAATGACTACGAATGCCGCAGGTCACGGTCCGAGCCGTGACTGGGTGAATATTGCAAGAACGAGCGGTGCGAGAGCTAAAATCAGAAGTTGGTTCAAAAAGGAACGCCGTGATGAAAATATTGCCGAGGGAAGAATAATTCTTGAAAAGGATTTCCGTAAAAACGGAATAACCCTTAACGAGCACGACCATACCGAATTTCTCGATGAAATTGCAAGGCGTCAGCATTGCAACAGCATAGAGGACCTCTATGCTGCAATAGGCTATGGCGGCATAAGTATGTCGAGAATTATGCCTTGGGTAAAAGAGGAATACAGTAAAAAATATAAACCGCAAGAGGAGTTTATCCACGAGATAACTAAGCCAAAGCGTAAAACAAAGGCGAACGGCGGAGTTATTGTAGAGGGACTTGAAGGATGTCTTGTAAAATTCGGACATTGCTGCAATCCTCTTCCGGGAGATGAAATAGTCGGATATATAACAAGGGGCTCGGGCGTTACAATCCATACCTGCAACTGCAAAACAGCGGTAAACGGAATGATAGATAAAGAGCAGGACGGAAGATGGGTAACCGCAAATTGGAGCGATAATATCAAAGACACCTATAAAACAAATGTGCTTGTTCACGGAATTGACCGAAGCGGATTTGTAGCGGATGTTTCCGTAACAGTTGCTAACCTCCATGTTCCTATGCATACACTTCTTGCAAGGGAACTTCCTGATCATCAGGCAGAGGTTCGACTTACAATTGAAACTCAAGGTGTCGAGCAACTTAGAGGAACAATCGAGGCACTTAAACGCATAAGAGGCGTTGACAGTGTAATTCGTATGTGATGAAAGGAAAAAATTATGAAAGCGGTTTTACAAAGAGTGCTCTCGGCATCGGTTGAATGTGAGGGCAAAACCGTCTCCGAAATAGGAAAAGGTTTTATGGTGCTTTTGGGAGTTACCAAAACCGATACTCCGGAACAGGCGGATGTTCTTGCATCAAAAATTGCGGGACTTCGCATTTTTACCGATGAAAATGATAAAATGAATCTTTCTCTTGAAGAGGTGAACGGTGAGGTCATAGTGGTATCAAACTTTACACTGTGCGCCGACTGTAAACATGGAAGGAGACCTTCGTTTATAAATGCTCAAAGACCTGTTCAGGCAAATGAGCTTTACGAATATTTCATAAAAAGGCTTAAATTTTACGGTGTTCCGAAGGTGGGAACCGGTGTTTTCGGAGGAGATATGCAGGTGCATATACAAAACGACGGCCCGGTAACGCTTATTCTCGATACCGATGAATGGAAATAATTTTTGGGAGGAAATATAATGGAAATTCATGAACTTGTAGTAGGCCCGCTTAAAACAAATTGCTATATCGTAACTTCCGATATGAACCATGCGGTAATAATAGATCCGGGTTTTGATGCGGAAAAAATTGCGGCAAAGATCCGTGAACTCGGTGCAAAACCTAAATTTATTCTTCTTACCCATGGACATTTTGATCATATCGGAGCGGTAAATGCTCTTAAAAAGACTTTCCCCGAAATGAAATCTGTAATTCTTGCGGAGGACGAGGATATCTGCCTTGACCCGAGCCTTATAAATAAAGAAATCGGCGTTGTAACTAAGCCCGATATGCTTTTTGCAGACGGTGATATAGTAAAACTTGACGACCTTGATTTTAAATTTATGGCAACTCCCGGTCATACAAAGGGCTGCGCCTGCATTATTTGCGGAAGAACTATTTTCAGCGGAGATACCCTTTTCGCAAGAGGCTATGGCAGAACAGATCTTTACGGCGGCTCCACCCGTGATATGAAAAATTCTCTCAAAAAAATAGGTGCGCTTGAGGGTGATTACGAGATATATCCGGCACATGGTTCCGGAACAACCCTCGATCTGGAGCGCTACGCTAATCCATATCTCAGAAAAGCGATGGGCCTTGGAATTTAATGGTACTTGTAATAGATTCCCACCCTTATCGCTATGAAGCAGAAGCTCTCTGCCGCATGTTTCTACGCGGAAGGGAGCTTAAAATATTTGAAGGGGAAGATATCCCCGAGGATGATTACATATATACAGCTGTCAAAGGCGATAAGGTTTATGTAAAAGTAAAAACAGAAGGAAAAGAGCTTTCAAAAAGCAGAGAGGTTTCCTTTGGAAAAGCAGCTGAAATGGAGTATATCCTCTATGAAATTCTTTCCGAAATAACAGGAATTCATCCGAAATGGGGAACTCTTACTGGAATAAGACCCGTTAAGCTTGCGCTTAAAATGATGGATGAGGGAATGAGCTCGGAGGATATTCGAAACAAGCTTAAGAGAGAAAGACTTGTTTCTGACGAAAAGCTTGATCTGCTTTTGAGCACCGCTGAGCACGAGAAGGCTATAAGAGCACTTTCTAAACCCGAATCCGTGAGCATTTATATCTCGATACCCTTTTGCCCAAGCAGATGTTCTTATTGTTCGTTCACATCTCACGCCATAGAAAAAGCGGCAAAGCTGATTCCACAATATGTTGAGCTCCTTTGCGAGGAGCTGAGAGATACAGCCGTGCTCATTGATGAGCTCGGTCTGCATCTCGAAACGGTTTATATGGGAGGCGGAACGCCTACCGTACTTAATCCCGAGCAGCTTGATGCGGTTTTGAGCACCGCAAGAAGCTCGTTTGATTTCAGCGGTGTAAGAGAACTTACGGTGGAGGCGGGAAGACCCGATACAATAACACCGGAAAAGCTTGAAGTTATGCGGAAAAACGGCGTTGAGCGCATAAGCATAAACCCGCAGACAATGGACGATGATGTGCTTGCTCAAATAGGAAGAAAGCATACTGCAAAGGATGTCGTTGATGCTTTTTATATGGCAAGAAGCTTTGGATTTAACAATATCAACATGGATTTGATATCCGGACTTCCGGGCGATGATTTTAATAAATTCTGCAAAACCGTTGATTCCGTGCTCAAACTTGACCCCGAAAACATAACTTTGCACACGCTCACAGTAAAACGCAGTGCTAATCTTGCAGGCGATGCTCAAACGATGCTCAACAAAAGCGTCGATGAAATGAATGAGCACGCATTCAGATGTTTCGATGAGGCAGGATACTATCCCTACTATCTTTACAGACAAAAGGGAACTGTTGAGGCGCTTGAAAACACAGGCTTTTGCAAAGAGGGCAAAGAGGGCATCTATAATGTTTTCATTATGGATGAAACCCATACAATTCTTGCAACAGGTGCAGGAGGCGTTACAAAAATGAAGGACCCCCACGGTTCGAAAATCGAACGAATATTTAACTTTAAATTTCCGTATGAATATGTTGATAGCTTTGATTTAATGAACAAAAGAAAAGAGCAGGTGAGGGATTTTTATGAACGATACCATTTATAGCTCTTTCGATGTTGAAAAAATCAACAAAAGGCTTTGCGAAAATGCAAATGAAATGATTTTAGAGACGGAATCAAGGCTTGATTCAGAGGTTGAAAGGGCCACAGATTTTATTTTCGAAAAGGGCGAAAATCTGAAAATAGTTCTTGTATCGGGACGCTCTGCATCCGGAAAAACAACTTTCACTAAAAAGGTTTGCGAAAAGCTTTGCAAAAAGGGAAGGGATGCAAGGCATATTGCCCTTGACGATTTTCTTCTCGGAACAAAATATCTTCCGCTTAATGAAGACGGAACCTATGATATGGAAAGCATAAAGGGCCTTGATACAGCTCTTGCAAGCGAATGTTTTGAACTTTTGCTTAAAAACGGAAAGGCGGATTTTCCGACTTTTGATTTTCCTAATCAGCGCAGAGGCGATAAGTGGAATCATGTGGTGCTCGGTGAAAAGGGCATCATTATGATTGAGGGAATTCATGCACTGAATCCGATTTTAACTGAAAATCTTTCGGAGGACGGAGTCCTTAAAATGTTCATAGAGGCGCAAAGCGGCTATGATTTTGAAAACAAAAGTGTTTTTTCAAAGGATGAAGTGCGTCTTATGCGTAGAATGACGAGGGATGAGCTTTTTCGTGGTTGGAGTGCGGAAAAAACCTTTGCTCAGTGGAAAAGCGTACTTTCCGGTGAAAAAATATATATAGAACCATATATTGACCTTGCTGAAATAAAGGTCAACACCTCAATGGAGTTTGAACCTGCGGTATTCAGCGATGTCCTTTCAAAAATGCTTGAAAAAATCGAAAAAGAATCACCTTTTTTTGAGGATGCAAGGCTGCTGCTTAAAAAGCTTGCGCTTTTTGAAAAAATAAGTGCCGATTTTTTACCGAAAGATTCACTTCTAAGGGAGTTTGTCGGTTGATTTTTATATATTAGAGGTATATAATTAAAAAGGAAAATTTTGCAGAAAAGGGGAAAGATAGAAATGTCTGAGTTTGATGATTTCATAAGAGGAATCGGATCCGATATTAAATCCGCAGCAGAACATGTAGGTAAAAAAGCAGAGGAAACCTTTGAGGTTTCAAAACGCCGTGCTGAAAAAGTTAGAATTAAGGGTCATATACAGAGCCTTTATCAGAATCTCGGTGAACTTACCTACGGAAAAATGAAAAACGGTGAGGATGTTTCCGAGGAAGTAAATGCAATCGTTGAACAGCTCGATGTTGCTTTTGAGCGCATTGAGGAGCTTTTCGATGAGATAAATTCCATAAAAGACGGCAGCTTTGTACCCGATGAAGATGAAATGAATTGGGATGAAGAATTTGCCGGAGAATATGATGTCGATACCGAGGAGATTATCGAAGAAGCAAAAGCTTTTGAGGAAAAAGAAAATTCTCCCGCAGAAGATGAAACCGAAAAGGTTCAGGAATTCGATATAAATATTGATTGATGTCAAAAACGGAGGCAATATGTTAACATATAACCAAATAAAAGGTTCCGCAGAATATATACTTTCTCAAACAAGAGTTCGTCCGAAAATTGCAATAATCCTCGGAAGCGGACTTAATCCCATAACTTCCGAGATTGAAAATGCAAAAAGAATCCCTTATAAAAATATTCCTCGATGGAATTCCACCACAAACCCCGATCACGAAGGAGTTCTTATTATCGGAACCCTTGATAAAATTCCCGTTGCGGTAATGAGCGGAAGACTTCATCAGTATGAAGGAAACACTATGCAGGAATGTGCTTATCCTGTAGCGGTTTTTAGGGCTATGGGAATTGAAAAGGTGATAATCACAAATGCCTGCGGCGGAATAAATCCGAATTATAAAAACGGAGATTTTGTGCTTATTTCCGACCATATAAAATTCTTTAATGATGGCCCTCTTACCGGTGAGGATGCATCAATTCTCGGTGGAAACAGATTCTTTGATATGAGCGATACCTATTGCGAATATCTTCGCAACAGAGTAGCAGGCGCTTTTGAAAGCGAAACCGGAAAAGAACTTCATCAGGGCGTTTATGCATATATGCCCGGCCCTCAGTTTGAAACTCCGGCAGAGATAAGAATGCTCGGAGTGCTCGGTGCAGATGTTGTGGGTATGAGCACTGTTCCGGAGGCAATAATGGCAGCAGCTTGCAATATGAAGGTGCTCGGAATATCCGTTGTATCAAATATGGCAGCAGGCGTTGTTAACAAAAAGCTTTCGGGTGCAGATGTAAACGAAACCTGTGAGGCAATCAAGGATGATTTTAAAGCACTTTTACATACTGCGGTCAAAATTTTGGAGGAGGAAAAATAAATGCTCTTCAAGGACATAACATATATTGATGAGAATTTTAATGCTGTTGAGCACGCTTATATCGGAACAAAGAACGGAATTATAGATTATATCTCAACCGAAAAACCCGATTGGGGATATGGTGAGGTATATGATGGCTCCGGAAAAGTACTGATTCCCGGATTTGTAAATAACCATACTCATGCTGCAATGACCCTTCTCAGAGGCTACGGTGAGGGACTCCCTCTCCAAAGATGGCTCGAGGAAAAGGTCTATCCCTTTGAGGCAAAATGGGATGAAAACAGCATTTATTGGGCAGGACTTCTTGCAATGGCAGAAATGCTTGCCTGCGGAACAACTTCTTTCACCGATATGTATTTCTTCGATGCTGTCGCAGAAAAGGTAGTTCGTGAATCCGGTCTTAAATGCAATTTTGACAATCCTCCCATTTGTTTTGACGGAACACCCCTTAAAAAACAGAAATATTTCGGACCTGTTCAGGAAATGATAAAGAAATTCGGACATAGCAGAGGACGCTTTGTTGAGGAATTCGGTATTCATGCAGAATATACATCCACTGAGCCTCTTGTAAAAGAGGTTGCCGAATTTGCTAAAGAAAACGGACTTCGTCTGCATATTCATATGTCCGAAACAAAAACCGAGCACGAAGGTTGCAAGCAGCGTCATGGAATGAGTCCTGCAAAGTATCTTGAATCCTGCGGAATTTTTGAAAATCCCACAAACCTTGCACACTGTGTTTGGGTGGATGATGAAGATATCGAATGTCTTGCAAAATATCCGAATGTTTCCGTTACACATTGCCCTTCGAGCAATATGAAACTCGGAAGCGGATTTGCACCCATCAGAAAATTGCTTGATGCGGGAATAAATGTCTGCCTCGGTACAGACGGTGCTTCAAGCAACAATAACCTCAATATGTTTGAGGAAATGCATCTTGCTGCAATGATTTGCAGAGGAAATACCGGAGATGCTGCAAATGTTTCGCCTAAAGAGCTTTTCAAAATGGCTACCGTAAACGGTGCAAAATCTCAGGGCAGAACCGATACAGGTGTTATCAAAAAAGGAAATAAAGCGGATATCGTTGTTCTTGATTTCAACAAACCCCATCTTGTTCCCTGCTATGATGTGCTTACTAATATTGTATTTTCCGCACAGTCAAGCGATGTAGTTCTCACAATGGTTGACGGCGATGTACTCTATCGTGACGGAAAATATAAAACCATCGACATAAATAAGGTATATGACAAAATAAGCTATTATCTCCCGAAAATTCTCGAGCAGCTTTAATAGGACAGCCTTTTATGATTTTACTATGACCGGAAAGTATTCTTTCCGGTCACTGTTTTGACTTTTAAATGAAAGGGGAACGGTATTTGAGTTCTAAAAAACAGAATTTTTTGCAAGGCGCATTGATTTTAAGCGTAGCTGCGATTATTGTTAAAATTATCGGTGCGATTTATAAGATTCCTCTTATGAATATAATAGGCGGCGAGGGTTTCGGATATTATAATACCGCCTATACGATATTTACACCTCTATATACAATTGCAACAGCGGGTATACCCGTTGCTGTTGCAAAAATGGTTTCGGAATATGTAGCTCTCGGAAGATACCGTGATGTGCGAAGAATATTCCAAATATCCATGACCTGTTTTATAGTAACAGGAACTTTAGGAAGCCTTTTCATGCTTTTCGGAAGCAAGTTTCTTGCAGGAAGTATCTGCGGAAATCCTGGCGCATTTCTTTCGGTAATAGTGCTTTCACCGGCAGTGTTTTTCCTTTGCATGACAAGTGCATATCGTGGATATTATCAGGGACTTCGCAATATGTATCCTACAGCGATATCGCAGGTAATTGAGGCGGTTGTAAAAGTCGTAATAGGACTTGCGCTGACCCTTCTTGTTACAAGCTTTGGAATTTCCGAATATGCACAAACGGGAAAATTCCTCGGAATTGATATAGGAATTTCCGCAGAGGGACTTTCGGATTCCTCTGCAATAGCGCCAATTGCAGCTGCAGCTGCAATTGCAGGTGTAATGATTTCCACAATGGTGGGTATGCTATACTTGATGGCGCATTATAAATTCAAGGGAGACGGCATAACTCAGTCTGAGCTTTATGATGCTCCGGAGGCTTCGTCGAAGA
>CAZEKU010000007.1:23055-25041 GCA_964512935.1 uncultured Oscillospiraceae bacterium
ATCACTTTCGACAAATATAACAAATCTTATAGATGTTGTTTCACTGATGAACAGAATGGAATACGGCCTTAGGCTTGACCATTTTACATTCCTTGAAATGTACAATGGACTTTTGCCTGAGGGACTTGAGCTTGACGGAATACCGAACTATCTTTATGGAGTCTATTCCGGAATGCCGGTTACACTTTTTAACCTTGTTCCGACAATTGCAACTACCTTCGGAACAGCTGCGCTGCCGAATGTTTCTGCAGCTTGGACATCACACAATCGCCACAGAATCAAAAAATCCATAGATACTGTGCTCCGCCTTACAACGCTTATAGCAATTCCGGCGGGAAAAGGACTTACCGTGAAGAGCAAAGAAGTGCTATCACTTCTTTATCCTAAGCGCATGAATGAGGTCGAAATTGCAGCGCCCCTCCTTAAAGTAATGGGAATAACGGTAATTTTCGTTTGCACCTGCGCCTCCTGCCACAGTATTCTTCAGGGAATAGGCAAGGAACGCCTTCCGCTTATATTTATGCTCATAGGTGCGGCAATAAAGCTTGGTGTAAACTATGTTTTTGTAGCAATACCGAGCCTCAATATTCAGGCTGCGCCTTATGGTTCACTCGTTTGCTATATTATAATAATGATAATAGATATAATAGCAATAAACCGCTTTGCACAAATAAGGATAAATCTATATGCAACATTCCTGCTTCCGCTTTTCTGTGGAACACTCTGCGGAATAGGCGCAAAATTCTCCTATTATGTGTTTAATATTCTCTTTTCCGATAGGCTTTCGACAGTTTTAGCCATAGGTGTTGCGGTGATAATTTATGGTTTATCCATACTTTTGACAAAAGGAATCACAAAAAAAGACTTTTTGATGGTTCCAAAAGGCGAAAAAATCGCTAAAGTACTTGAAAAAATCCATTTATTGCGATAAAATAGGGGGTAGCCACGCCGTGAGCAGTGATTTTGTAAAAAAAGAAAGGTATTCAATAGAAGACCTTGTTGAGATCATGTCACTTTTAAGAAGTGAAAACGGCTGCCCTTGGGATAGGGAACAGACACATGAATCCATCCGCAAAAATTTCATAGAGGAAACCTATGAGGCGGTGGAGGCCATCGACTGTAAAAACCCGGAAATGCTCCGGGAAGAATTGGGCGATGTGCTGCTGCAGGTGGTGTTCCATGCCCAAATGGAAAAAGAAAATGGCAGTTTCGATTTTAACGATGTTTGCAACGATATCTGCAAAAAGCTGATAATCCGCCATCCCCATATTTTTGCCAATGAGCAAATAGGTGAGGCAAATGCGGTTGCAAACCGTTGGGACGAAATTAAAAAAGAGACCAAAGGACAGAAAACAGGAAGTGAAGCTCTTCATGCTGTTCCAAAACAGCTCCCTGCGCTTATGAGATGCGCAAAGCTGCAGCAGCGTGCCGAAAAATCCGGCGGATATCGTTTCGATACAGCCTGGTCGCTTAGAAAGCTTGATGAAGAAATTCTTGAGCTCCATGAGGCAATTGCCTCAAATAATGCTATTCGCTGCGGCGAAGAAGTTGGCGACATCCTTTTTTCGGCGGTTTATATCGCAAGAACTTTGGATCTTGAACCGGAAGAATGTCTTACCGCATCTTCCGAAAAATTTATAAAGCGATTTGAAGAGGCGGAAAAGCTTGCAGCGGAAAACGGTAAAACAATTTCCGATTTACATGGCGAGGAACTTTTCGAGCTTTGGCAAAACGCAAAAGAGAAAACAAGAAAAAATCACGGCTGAGACCGTGAGACAGTTAAAAACGGAGGTATTTTAAAATGACTAAATCTGATCTTATCGCAGCAGTAGCAACCAAAATCGGCTCTTCCAAAAAAGACAGCGAAAAAGCTGTAGCAGCAGTTCTCGAATCCATCACTGAGGCTCTTGCAAACGGAGAGACTGTACAGCTTGTCGGTTTCGGTACTTTTGAAGTAAAAACTCGTGCTGCAAGAAAAGGTATCAA
>CAZEKU010000008.1:0-24099 GCA_964512935.1 uncultured Oscillospiraceae bacterium
AGCAGAATAGAGGAAATCAAAAAATCCGGACTCACTGTTTTCACCGGTGACGGAATAAACGATGCACCGGTGCTCGCAGCAGCCGATATAGGCGCTGCAATGGGAATGGGAACCGATGCTGCAATAGAATCCGCAGACATTGTCCTTATGAAAGGCGGCGTATCCGCCCTTCCAAAAGCTGTTTCAATAGCTAAAAAGATAATGAAATGTGTGCGTCAAAATGTAATTTTCATTATGGCAGTGAAAATTGCGGTGCTCGTGCTCGGAGCACTTGGATATGCGCCCATTTGGCTTGCGGTTTTTGCAGATGTAGGCGTATGCCTCATAACCGTGCTATGGTCTCTCAGACTTTTAAGAATAAAAGCTTGATAAAAAAGCGGTGTTCCTTTGGAACACCGCTTTTTCTTGCTTTATAAAATCATTTATTATTGTTGAGCTCGGTATATTTTGCCTTGTTTCCGAAAGCAAGCTCAACGGGATATTTTTCGGAGTTGCGTTTTACCTTTGCGCTTACTATTTCATCAAGGTCAAGGTTGCAGGCATCTGCCATCAAAATGCAGTAATTCACTACATCTGCAAGCTCCTCTTTAATTTTATCGAGTTTGTTTTCACAAACAAGGTCATCTGCACTCCACTGAAAAATCTCAAGTAGCTCGGATGCCTCAAGAGAAATTGAAATAGCAAGGTCTTTCGGATTGTGAAATTGACGCCAATTTCTGTCATCACGAAATTTGAGCACCATATCAATAGTTTCCTGTTTCAAAAAAATACCTCCTCGGCGTAAATCTTATCTAAAATCAAATCCTTGTTTTCATCCGAATATTCAATTTCCGCTGAAAACAGTCTTGCAGCCTCAAAAAGTCCCACCTGCTCGGCTGCTTTTTCGGTCATATAAAAGCATAAAACCGAAAACGCAAGGGAAAGTGTCGGAAAATCAAGGCAATAATGTCTGAAAACAAAATAGCAAAGGAGCTGTTCGGCAGCGTTTTCATCTGAAATTTTCGGCGGAGCAGGATTGTTTTTTATGTTTTCAAGTATCTCAGTCCATTTTTCATCAAGACGCTCTAACTTAAGAAAGGCCTCGGCATAGCTTTTGAAATCAATTTCAAAAGCCTTAGCACCGATTTTTGAAAATGCTTTATCGATTCTTTCTAAAATGCTTTCGCTCCTGTTTTGAAGTGAAAGAAATATCTCCTCACGGCTTTTGAAAAAGGCCTCCTCATCAAAATCGGGTGAAAAGGGTAAACCGTCATCGGAAATTTCGATTATTTCGGTTTTGCTCTTTTTTTCAAGAATAAGCCTTGCAGCCTCCTCACAGCAAATACCAAGCCCGATTTCTGTTCTGCTTTAAAAAAAATTTCTGAAACGGTGATGATCGCTGCAAACCTGAGAAATGGAATAATCACCGAGATTTATGTAAATTTCGCAAAGACCTTTTTGATTGAGAAAAGGGCAGCGATCGTTTTCACAAAGCCGAAAAACTCCGCCGTTTTCGGAAAAATCTATATTTTGACGGAGCTTTTCACCAAATTCTCCCGAAACATTTTTATAATTTTCGGCGGTTTCTTCGTCTATATCTATCTCCCAACCGATACAGCAGCTATGTCTGCAATTTCCGGCGGAGCATTTGAAATTTTTAAAATAATCCGGTGCAAAAGTTTTCATAGCCTATCTGCCTTTCGAAAATAACTTTGTTTTAATATACCACAAAGAGAATTATAATACAAATATATCATACACAAAATTTGTCGAAGGATTTTTTTGCTGAATTTAAAAAGAGGTGTTGACAGATGGGGACTTTTTGTGATATATTATAATACAGCCGTGGAGAGGTGTCCGAGCGGTTTAAGGAGCTGGTCTTGAAAACCAGTGACTCGAAAGAGCCATGGGTTCGAATCCCATCCTCTCCGCCAACCCTTTAAAAAAGGCAAAAAAATATTAAGCGAAAACGCTACCATGGAGAAGTACTCAAGTGGTGACGAGGCGCCCCTGCTAAGGGCGTAGGCCGTGTCAAAAGCGACGCGAGGGTTCGAGTCCCTCCTTCTCCGCCAAAGCCGGAGACCGATTTATCGTTATCCGGTTATTTTTTTACAAAAATCCGAATGGGGGATTCTTAAATCGACAAAAATCAAAAAGCTTGTTGTTTGATTTAACTTTGAAACCCGATATAATAAAATTGTCGAAAGACGAAAATAAAAAACATTCGGAGGAAAAAATGAATACTGATAAAATCTTTGCTGAAGCAATTGTAAACGAATATTCTGCTAAAAGCACATCTAAGGTGGTTGCACTTAAAAAACTCGACAGAAAGGCAAAAAGCAAGGCGAATATCTTCGCATATACCTTCGGCATAATTATGTCACTTGTTATGGGAACGGGAATGTGCCTTTCAATGAATGTAATCGGAAACGGAAGTACCTTTTGCATGGTGCTCGGAATAATAGTAGGCGTTATAGGAATCGCAGGCGTAAGCGTCAACTATCCTATATACAGAAAACTCCTTGAAAAAGGAAAGCAGAAATATGCATTTGATATAATACAGCTTGCAAAAGAGGTTTGTGAGGAAGAATAAATAAAAGGGGCGGTATTGAGATGAACAAATCGGAAAGTAAATATTTTAATACGGCTCTGCTTATGGATAAGGCGCTTATTGCGCTGCTTGAAAAAAAGGATTTTGAATATATAACCATAAAAGAAATTTGTGCAAAAGCAGGTGTAAACAGATCAACCTTTTATCTTCATTATGAAACAATAGCGGATCTTCTCAAGGAAACTATGGAATATTATAATGATGAATTTTTAAGCAGATTTCATGTGGGCCCGGATAAATTTATAAGGGATATTGAAAAATCACCTCTTGAAAATCTTGTGCTCATAAATTCCGATTATTTAACTCCCTATCTTGAATTTATAAAAGAACATAAATCAATATATCGTGCGGCGGTTAAAAATCCTGTGTGTATGGAAACCGATAAAAAGTTTGAGAATATCTCAAACTTTGTGCTTGCACCGATAATGACACGCTTCAATATTCCCGAAAACGAGCAAAAATACCGTATAAAATTTTATATAAAAGGTTGCGTGGCAATAATCGAAGAATGGATTTCCCGAAACTGCGTTGACAGTATTGAGGATATCGAGCGAATTATGGCAGAATGTGTAAAACCGCAGAATTATAACAGCGAAAATGAAAAATAAAATGCCGAAAGCTCTTTTCAAAAAAAGTAAAAGCAATGAGAATTTTTTGCGTTTTACCGCAGCCTCAACCCTTATAAGCCTTGCGTTTACGGTTTATAACGGTGCAATAGGAATAATTTACGGCGCAGTTTGGAATATCTCCATTTGTATATATTATTTTCTGCTTTTTGCAGTAAGAGCCGTGATATTCTGCTGTAAAACAAAGGAAATCGAATCCGAAAAAAGGCTCTATATCATAACGCATATCATGCTTATTTTAATGGATATATCGCTTGCGGTGCCTGCCTATTTAATGGTTATGAATAAGCGAAAATATACTCTCGGACTTATCCCTGCAATAGCTGCAGCAACATATACAACCTGCCGTATTACCCTAAGCGTTATTCACTATGTTAAAACAAGAAAAAGTAGAGCGAATTTTTTAGCTGAGCTCAGAGCAATAAATATGACGGATTCGCTTGTATCGCTGCTTTCACTTCAAAATACAATGATTTTGGCAAATGGCGGAATGAATGAAAGTATGTATATTCTTTCCGTATGTTCAAGTTTCGTAATTTTCGTAATTATAATTGCAATAACCGTAAAATCTTTTTTGAAAGTCAAAAATATTCAGTAAAAGGATGCTTTTTAAGCATCCTTTTTATTATTTTAAATGTAAAAAAGGAATCGCCATAAAAATTTACAAATAAAAGGTTTTATTAAAAGTCTTTTTGTGATATTGTAGTGTAAACGAAAAATTAACGGAGATGTATCAATGGCTTTTTATAATGAAAAAAACGGTTTCAACGAGGGAAAAGCTCATGAAACGGTTTATCATACCGGAAATGGATTTTACAGTCAAAATATTGAACCTCTTTGGAAAAAAGAAAAGCGTCTGTTAAGAGGTGCAGGAAACGGAATAGGCTTAGCCTCTTTAGGATATATTGCGTTTTCGCTTTTTGCGGGAGCGTTTTATACACTTATTGCGAGAATAATTTTCCCCGCATCAAATATACACGGACTTCTTTATATAAGTGAAACAACCGAGTGGATACTCAACCTTTTAATCTATATTTTTTCACTCATCTTGCCTTTCGGAATATATGCCCTTTGCATAAAAATGCCCATAAGTGTGGCAATTCCATTCAGAAAAGCAAAGGCTGACCTTACATTAGGCGGACTTTTGATAGGACTCGGTACGGGAGTGCTCGCTTCCTATGCAACAAGCTATCTTCAGCTCGGACTGGAATATGTGGGTGTAGGAATAACAATGCCCGAATATGAAACTCCCATAACAATTCCGGGAAAAATTCTTTATATCATAACCCTTACGGTAGCACCGGCATTTATTGAGGAAATTGTTTTCAGAGGAATTGTAATGCAAAGCCTGCGCCGTTTCGGAGATGTATTTGCGCTTATCGCTTCCGCACTTATTTTCGGTATATTCCATCTCAACCTTATACAAATGCCCTATGCATTTATTCTCGGACTTTGCATAGGCTATTTTGTAATAAGAACGGATTCCCTTTGGGTTGGTGTGCTGATACATTTTGTGAACAACAGCGTTGCTGTGGCATTTGAATTTATGTATCCGTATATGTCCGATGAAGTCTACTATATGGCAAACTTTGTGTATAATCTTATCTGTGTTATACTTTCCGTAATTGCAATTATTGCGGTTCTTATGAAATATAAGGATATGTTCTGCTTTAAACCGAGCAAAACAGTTCTCACATCGGGCAAAAAGACAGAATATTTCCTATCCTCACCCGCACTTTTAATAGCAATGCTCGCAGCGGTAATAATGACAATGCCGTATATTTATCTGATGTAAAGGAGCATTTTATGACGGATGAAGAGTATATGCAGGAGGCACTTTTGCTTGCGCAAAAGGCCTTTGAGCTTGGAGAAGTACCCGTAGGTGCGGTTGCGGTATGGGACGGTAAAATAGTCGGTAGAGGGATGAATCTCCGTGAAACGGATAAAAATGCCCTTCGACATGCAGAAATAGCCGCAATTGATGAGGCCTGTAAAAATCTCGGCGGATGGAGACTTTGGAAATGCGATCTCTATGTGACCCTTGAACCCTGCCCTATGTGCGCAGGAGCAATAATCAACTCAAGGATAAAAAGGGTTATTTACGGTGCATCCGACCCGAAAGCAGGCTCCTGTAAAAGTATGGTAAATCTTTTTGAGTTTCCGTATAACCATAAACCAGAGGTTGTTTCCGGAGTTCTTGAAAAGGAATGTTCGGAGCTGCTTACAAGGTTCTTTGCAAAATTAAGAGAAAAAAGAAAAAAGAACTATCCGTCCGTTTAAACGGGCGGATATTTTAAAGAGAAAGTAAAAAACGGTTTTTGCCGCAAAGAAAACTCTTTCGGCATAGAATATATCAAGGACCCTTTGAAAGGGCTTTATATAGCGAGGGAGACCGTTTTTTAAAAAATGCGGAATCCCTCGCAATTTTTATTCCGTTTTGGGCTAAGAAAGCCGCCGAGGTTGACCTTTTTTGTGGTTTTTGGTAAAATAAAATGTAAAAATATATTTTTAGATATATTATTATAATAAAATATCCTGTTTATTAAGGAGATGCTTTAAGATGAAAGAAGTAATCATCGCACCCTCAATACTTTCCGCAGATTTTGCAAAACTCGGTGAGGAGTGTGCCGCAATGGAAGCTGCCGGAGCAGATGAGCTCCATATTGATGTTATGGACGGACATTTTGTTCCAAACATAAGCTACGGTGCGCCCATAATGAAAAGCCTTCGCAAGGTAAACAAAATGTTTTTTGATACCCATCTTATGATTTCCGAACCTATTCGCTATATCGAGGATTTCATAAAAGGCGGCGCCGACAGAATAACCTTTCATCTTGAATGTGATAATGACCCCATGGAGGTCATTGAAAAAATAAAATCCTGCGGTGCGTTGCCTGCAATAGCAATAAAACCGGGAACACCCTATGAAAAAGCAGTGCCCTATCTTCCTTTTGTGGATATGGTACTTGTAATGACCGTTGAACCCGGTTTCGGAGGACAGAGCTTTATGGCAGATATGATGACTAAGGTTAAAGCCCTTCGTGAAATAATAGATAAAGAGGGCCTTTCTGTAAAAATACAGGTGGACGGCGGTATTGATAAAAATACCATCGGAGAAGCTGCAAAAGCAGGTGCCGATATTTTTGTAGCAGGTTCGGCACTTTTTAAACAGGAGGATTATAAAAAAGCGGTGGCAGAACTTAAAGCAGCCGCAAATTAAACCCTATCCATTGGAGGAAAACAATGTCATTATTTGGAAAAGGCATTTTTCTTGAACAGAAAAAAGAGCCTATGCTTACCAGAAGTACTTTGGTCATGCGCCAGGAATTTGAATATTTCGACTGCAATTTTCCGGATGTTGCCCTCGATGAGCTTTCCCGTGAGCAGATAATCGAGCTTGCAAAGCTTGCGGAAATTGTCGATGAAAGTGACGGAAAAATGCTTTGGGAAAAGCTTGAAAACTCAAATCTCGGTGAAGACGGAACAATAATTGTCGATGCTGTTGACGATGAACCGTATATTTCAAGCCAAATGAGCATAGGTATCCATAACCCCGAAAAGCTTTCACTCGGAATTGAGCTTTGCGAAAGGGCTCTTGATGCAAAAAAATGCTATATAGCTATGTATCGCCATATTTTGGATTCCAACTTAGGTATTCCCAAAAAAATAGGCAAATATCCGGTCAAAAAAATCGGAGGACTTTATCCTGCCGAAAACAGAATGTATCGCCATATTCATAGGGGCAAAAACTCCGTTGTAATAGGCGCCTGCGCAATGCTCCATTTAGCAAGAGCTGCGGAGGAAGGCAGAAAGATGACAAGCTGCTTTATAACCGTAGCAGGCGGTGCGGTAAAAAATCCAAGGAATGTCGAAGTGCCCATAGGCACAACTGCCGAAAGAATACTTGAGCTTTGCGGGCTTTCCGAAAAACCCGAGGTAATAATTCTCGGAGGCTCAATGACGGGTCGTGCTGTTTTTGAACCCGAAAACGAAAAGGTAACTCCCACAACAAGAGGAATAATCGCTCTCACAAGGAGCTACGGCACTTACAGCTACACCTGCATAGGCTGTGGAAAATGTGATCACGCCTGCCCGAAGGGACTTTCCGTTTGCGCAATGACAAAATTCATAAAAGCAGGAGAATACGATATGCTTGAGCAATACGATATCTCCATGTGTATGGGCTGCGGAGCCTGCTCCTATGTTTGCCCTGCAAGAATAGATGTTGCGGCAATGCTCACTAAAGCAAAAAAACAGATGGAGCTTGCAAAAAAGGAGGGCACAAAATGAAAGAAAAACTTATGTTTCAAAATGCGCCCCATGTAAGACAAAGCAGCTCTGTTTTAACAATGATGACCGATGTAATCGTTGCGCTTTTGCCTATTTATGCAATGGCAGCTTTCTATTACGGAATAAGAAGCATTGTGCTCGGAATTTGCGGAGCGCTTACCTGCATGGTGCTTTCACTTTTAGGAGCACTTTTGCTCCATGAAAAACCGAGGCTCGATCTTACTCCGATAATAACGGGTCTTATAATTCCGCTGCTTTTGCCTGCGGATATTCCTTATTACATACTTATGTCCGCCTGCGCTGTGGCAATTTTTGTGGTAAAAGTGCCTTTCGGCGGAACGGGTAACAATTTGTTCAACCCTGCCGCAGTAGGTTTTGCCTCGGTTGCAATTTGTTGGCCGGAGCTTGTTTTCAGATATCCTGCACCTATGCAGAGTATAGAGGTTTTCGGTGAAACCACTGCAAAAATCGCACAAAGCCCTGCATACAGCCTTTCTCTCGGAGCAGTTCCGGATTACAATGTCCTCGATATGCTTTTGGGAAGTGCACCGGGCCCTATGGGTGCTACAAACATAATCATAATTGTGGCTTGCGGAATTTTCCTTATGGTGAAAAAAACTGTAAACTGGACAACACCTGTTTCATTTATTCTTCCCTATGCAATTCTCTGCGTTCTCTTTCCGAGAATAGGATGCTCTGCATTCGAGGCTCTTTGCTATGAGCTTTTCAGCGGAACAATAATTTTCGGCGCATTCTTTATGCTTACCGAACCTGTAACATCTCCAAAACGTGATATAGGCAAAATTATGGCAGGAGTTTTCTCCGCCGTAGCAGTTTTCCTATTCAGATATTTCGGTGGATTTGAAATGGGATTTGCAAGTGCTCTGATTGTTATGAATGTATTTTCACCTATTTTCGATGCAATTTGCGAAAGCTTTTTCCATGTTTATCGTCATAGAGAAAAGGCTTTTGAATCCTTAATAGAATTTGGAAAACAGACAAAGGAAAAACTTCCCTTTGCTAAAAAAAGTTCCGAAAACAATGCAAATGTCGAAGAAATTTCCGAAATAAATGAGGAGGAGGTATGTACCGATGAGGGCTGAATTTAAAGAGAGCCTTGCATATATCTTCTTCAAAAACCCTGTACTTGTGCTCGGTCTTGTAATAGGTCAGCTTGCAGCAGGAGATACAAATCTTCAAAACGCAGCGGCACTTTCGGTGACCTTTCTCTTTTTGACAGTTCCCGGAATGGTTTTTGCATCAACTTTAGGAAAAAAGATACCGAGCGGGTTCAATGTTGTTTGTTATGCACTTTTTTCTGCGGTAATGCTTCTTCCGTCATATTTTGTAAGCGGAAGTTTTTCCGCAACAATTTTCGACTCCGCAGGTATTTATCCCGCACTTTTAGCGGTTTCAACCGTTCCGATAGTATATTCTTCAAAGGTTGCGGAAAAACAAAGTCCATCAAAGGCTGCCTTTAACGGACTTTGCCTTTCAATAGGCTTTGCATTTACTGCATTGGTGCTCGGTGCCGCAAGAGAAATGCTCGGAAGCGGCAGCCTTTGGGGTGTAAAGCTTGTAGATGCAATCTATCCTGCCGCAAATCTTCCGTTTTGGGGATTTATCCTCCTCGGATTTATGGCAGCACTGCTTAACTGGATAAAAGAAATTATTAAAAAAGGTGAGGAGGAGTCGGTATGACATATGTTTTTCAGTTCCTCACTATGATGCTTACGGCGCTTTTTGTTGAAAATATTATTTTCACAAGAGCACTTGGAACAAGCTGGATGTTCTATCTCATAAAACATCCGAAGGAAATAGCAAAATATACGGTTTTGCTTATGGGAGTTACAACCGTCTCCGGTGTAATAGGTTATCCTTTAAGGGGACTTATTTATAACAGTACTATGAGCCATGTGCTTGTTCCGATAATGTATATTGTCGTAATTTCAATAGTATATACAGTGGCATATTTTGTTATAAAGAAATATTTCAAGGAAAAATTTGAGAACCTTGAAATAAATTTGGGCGCAGCTGTTTTTAACTGCGCATCCCTCGGAACACTTCTTGTTCCTTCAAGCACAAGACTTGATTTTATCAGCACAGTGGGTTATGGAATAGGAATGAGCCTCGGATTCGGCCTTGCGGTAGTAATTTTAGGCTATGGCCTCACAAGGCTTGAATACTGCCGTATTCCTAAGATATTCAAAGGAATTCCGATTGCACTTATCTATCTCGGATTACTTTCCCTTGCGTTTTACGGTCTGGTCGGTCACCAGCTTCCGACATAAAGGTGGCTGCCATGAAAAGATATAAGGTAAGACATTATCGCTCAAGGATATATAATCCGATCCGTGGAAAGATAATAAAAGCTTCGCTTATTACCGCAGCAGTGCTCGGACTTTTCGTAATAGGATGGTTCTCCTATGAACCTCTTATGAATCTTATAAACGATAAAAATCAGGAGATAATTGATCAGGAAGAAATTCCCGAAAAACCTCAGGAACCTGCGTTTGAACCCGTTGAGGAAGAGTTCCTTGAAAAAGAGACCTTTGCGGTAACTGTACCGGAGGAATATCTCTATAATTCAATGGATTTTTACGGATTCCTTAAATCTCTCGATAAAAGCGTTACCGCCATTGTGATGGATATGAAAACTCAAAGCGGAACAGTAACATATCTTTCGGAACAGGTTAGCGTAAAAAATGCCGGAGCTGTGCATGAAAATGCAATGAATATTGATGCAAGAATCAAAACCGCAAGGGATATGGGTTTTGATATTATAGCAAGAATATATGCCTTTGAGGACAGTAGCGCACCTTATAATGCAAGCGATATGGCAATACGCTACGGTTCAAGCGAGGGCGTGCTTTGGCTTGATGACAGTGTCGATAACGGCGGAAAACCATGGCTTAATCCGTATTCCGATACAGCACAGAAATATATTCTTGATATTGTCTGCGACGCTGTTGACAGCGGTGTTGATGCAATTCTCCTTGACGGAGTAAGATTTCCCGATGAAAGCGGAATGGAATATGCCTATTTCGGTGTGGGTGCAAATGAAAAATCCAAAAAAGATATTCTTAATGAATTTTCAAAAAGGGTTTATTCTGCAACTGTTATCACCGAAACGGATCTCATCATAGGCTTTGAAAGCTATGATGCCATTACAAATTCCGAGGTCTACGGAGGAGATCCTCTTGCAATATACGGTGACGGATATTCTCCGGTTATAGATATTGATGATTTTGTCGGAAAAAGAATAAACAGCAATTTCTATTTCAGAAGAATTCCGGATGATCTTTCCGAGATTTTCGGAAAGATATATGAATCCATAGGCGATATTTCCGAACTTAAAATGCTGCCGGTTTTGGATTTTGAGGGCTTCAATAAGGAAGAAACCGCAGTGATTTTTGAATACCTTAAAGAAAAAGGCGCAACGGGATATATGGTAATATATAACGAAGCGTATTTTAAAGGTATTGAGGAGGAACCTGTGACGGATCCTAATGGGGATATAAGCGTACCGGAAATTCCGGTACAGCCGGAGGTAACTCCGTCGATTCCTTCGACGACTGAAACTCCAAGCTCAAGCTCGTCCTCATCAAGCACATCATCTTCCGAAAGCAGTTCGGAGAAAAGCGATGATCCGCCGGGTATAACTACTTATTATCCGGAAGATTTTGAGTAAAATATAAAAAATGGGAAAGACTTTTAAAAGTCTTTCTCTTTTTTTGCACAGAAAAATAGCAAAAACAGACAGGAAATAAACGACTTTTACTGTTGACATATCAACAACTTTATAGTATAATTTAGACCCATTGAAAGTTCAACAGGTTTTGGAGGACATAATGAAAGAAAGATTTGAAACATTTACAGTGCTCATAAGCCGTATAGGCAGAAATATAAGAAAGATTAAAAATCAGGAGATGGCAGAATATGATTTAAGAAGTGTACATATATCCTGCCTGTATTATCTTTATACGGATGAAAAACTTACAGCAACCGACCTTTGTGAACGCTGTGAGGAGGATAAGGCAACAATTTCCCGTGCTCTCGATTTTCTTGAAAAAAACGGTTACGCAGTTTGCCTTGCGGATTCCGTAAAGAAATATAAAACTCCGATTGTGCTCACCGAAAAGGGAATGGAAGTAGGCAAAAAGATATATGATAAAGTTGAAAATGTTTTGGACGAAATAGGCAATGCGCTTACGGAGGAAGAAAGGGTAGAGTTCTATAAAAGTCTTGCCGTAATAAGCGAAAGCCTTGATAAAGTCGCAAAAAATCTATTATGATGAACGGAGAAACAGAAAATGTTTGTTCTTAAAGCATTGTATTGCAGGCTGTTTCAAACAGCATTTCGCATGGCACTTCCGATTTTGCCTTATAGAGAGCCTGAAATAATAGATTCATGCTCAAAACTCGATTCGGTGCTCAAAAAGGAAAATTCCGATTCTGTATTGATTGTAACGGATAGCGGAATTGTAAAAAACGGTATAATAGAACCCATAAAATGCGCCCTTGAAAAAAGCAATATAAAATTTACAGTCTACGATAAAACAATGCAAAACCCTACGGTTGATAATGTGGAGGAGGCGCTTTTGATATATAAAAACTGCCGCTGTAATGCAATTATCGCAGTGGGCGGCGGTTCTTCAATGGACTGTGCAAAAGCAGTAGGCGCAAGGGCTGTATACCCGAAAAAATCGGTAGGACAGATGCGTGGAGTTCTTAAAATCATCAAAAAGCTGCCCACCCTTATTGCAATTCCAACCACAGCGGGAACGGGAAGTGAAGTAACCCTTGCCTCTGTAATAACCGACAGCAAAAACGGTGATAAATATGCACTAATGAGCTTTCCGCTGATTCCGCATTATGCAGTGCTTGATGCAAAGCTCACATATTCTCTGCCGAAACATCTCACTTCCACAACGGGAATGGATGCTTTGACCCATGCGGTGGAGGCATATATAGGTCGCTCCACTACTAAAGAAACAAGAACTCTTGCTCTTGATGCAGTAAAGCTCATATTTGAAAATATCGAAAAAGCGTATGTTGACGGTGAAAATAAAACCGCCCGTGAAAATATGCTTTTGGCATCCTATAAAGCAGGAGCTGCTTTTTCAAAATCCTATGTGGGATATATTCATGCCCTTGCACATTCTCTTGGCGGAAAATACGGAACACCTCATGGCCTTGCAAATGCTGTAATAATGCCCTATGTGCTCAAGGGCTACGGCGAAAGTGCATATAAAAAGCTCTATGAGCTTGCGCTTTTTGCGGGAGTTTGCGATAAAAACGACAGCATTAAAGATGGTGCCGAAAAATTTATCAATGCGATAAAATCGCTGAACAGAAAAATGGATATTCCGGAAAAGCTCTCCGGAATTAAAGAAGAAGATATAAAAAGTCTTGCAAAACACGCAGAAAAAGAGGCAAACCCTCTTTATCCCGTGCCGAAACTTATGACCGAAAAAGAGCTTGAGCACTTTTATTATGAATTTGCGGATCGGGGTGAAGAATAATGAACGGCGATGAAATAAGAAAAATACTTGATGCTCAAAGGGAATATTACAGAAGCGGAGAGACCCTCTCCGTGGATTTCAGAATAAAACAGCTGAAGACACTCTATTCTGCGGTAAAAAAATACGAAAACGAAATAAATTCAGCGCTCACCGAAGATCTCGGAAAAAGTGCCTTTGAGGGCTTTATGTGTGAAACAGGTCTTGTGCTTTCCGAAATTTCATATATGATAAGCCATGTAAAAAGATTTTCAAAAAGAAAAACCGTCACAACACCTCTTGCACAGTTTGCATCGCATAGCTATGTGCAGCCTATGCCCTACGGCAACACCCTTATAATGAGTCCTTGGAATTATCCTTTTTTACTCAGTATAGAACCCCTTACAGATGCAATTGCGGCGGGAAACACCGTAATTTTAAAGCCGAGCGCATATTCTCCTGCAACAAGCTCGATTATCAAAAAAATAGTTTCTGAATGTTTTCCCGAAAAATATGTGGCTGTAATAACAGGTGGCAGAGCGGAAAATTCCGCTTTGCTTGAGCAAAAATTCGACCTTGTATTTTTCACTGGAAGCCAAAATGTCGGAAAAGAAGTTCTTCGTCATACAGCGGAAAATCTTACACCTGCGGTGCTTGAGCTCGGTGGAAAAAGTCCCTGTATAGTTGATTCAAGCGCAGATATAAAGCTTGCGGCAAAAAGAATAGTTTTCGGAAAATATCTCAACTGCGGTCAAACCTGCGTTGCACCCGACTATGTGCTTTGCGAAAATTCCGTTAAAGAAAAATTCATAGCGGAAGTAAAAAATCAAATAAAAAAGCAGTTTGGAGAATCACCTCTTGAAAACAAAAACTACGGCAAAATAATAAACGAAAAACATTTTGAGCGTATTTGCTCTCTTATAGACAGCAAAAAAGTTGTTTTCGGAGGAAATTTTAACCCATCCGAAAGAAGAATTGCTCCCACCGTTATGGATAATGTCAGCTATGACGATGCTGTAATGGGTGAAGAAATTTTCGGACCCATAATGCCCATAATCGGTTTTGATGATTTCAATTTTGTCATAGATGAGCTTAAAACCAAAGCAAAACCCTTAGCACTCTATATTTTCTCCTCAAAAAAGGAGCATATAAACCGTGCAACAAGGGAGATATCCTATGGCGGAGGCTGTGTTAACGATGTTATAATCCACCTTGCCACAAGCGAAATGGGATTCGGCGGAGTAGGTGAAAGCGGAATGGGTGCATATCATGGAAAAAGCGGTTTTGACGCTTTTTCCCACCGCAAATCAATAGTGGATAAAAAGACATGGATTGATCTTCCTATACGCTATCAGCCCTATTGCAGCAAGCTTTACGAAAAGCTCCTGCATATATTTTTAAGATAACCCGAAAGGATATTTATGAAAACAAGAATTATAGTTGATTCCACAGTGGATCTTACCCCGGATTTGAAATCAAAGGTGCATATTGTGCCCCTTACAGTTCGTTTCGGTGATGAGGAATATATCGACGGAGTAACCATTGACCGCAAAACTTTTTATGAAAAGCTTGTGGAAAGCGATGTTGTACCTACCACAAGTCAGGCGACACATTCCGCATTTGTAGCGGAATTTGAAAAGGCAAAGGCTGCGGGTGAGGCTGCTGTTGTAATAACTCTTTCACAAAATTTTTCCGGAACATATCAAAGTGCAGTAATAGCCGCAGAGGATTATGAAAATATATATGTGGTTGACAGCACAAGCGTTTCAATAGGAAGCGGAATTTTGACTGAGCTTGCAATAAAGCTTCTTGAAAACAGTATGGATGCAAAGGAAATTGCAAATGAGCTTGAAAAGCAAAAGGAAAACATAGTTGTAGTTGCGCTTCTTGATACTTTGGAATATCTTAAAAAAGGCGGCAGAATTTCAAAAACTGCGGCTTTCGCCGGAACCGTTCTCAATATAAAACCCGTGCTTTCCGTAAAAGACGGTGAAATAACCGTACTCGGCAAGGCAAGAGGCTCAAAAATGGGAAATAACCTGCTTATCAAAGAAATAGAAAAGGACGGCGGAGTTGATTTTTCAAAACCCGTTCTTCTCGGATATACAGGAACTTCAGAGGAGCTTTTGCTCCAATATATCGAGGACAGCAGATATATTTGGGATAAAAATCTCAAGGAAATCCGCTATACAATGCTCGGAAGTGTAATAGGAACCCATGCAGGCCCCGGTGGAATAGGCGTTGCATTTTTTAAATCGAATATGTAATAAAAAGCTCCTTCGCAGATAAGCGGAGGAGCTTTTTTATATAAATTATTCCGCTGGTTTAGGTTTAAGACCCTTTACAAGGATTATTGCCGCAATCATCGACATAATTCCTCCATAAATAAACGGAGCACTTGCGCCGATTTCGTTCCACAAAATTCCCGCCACAACGCTTGCAGGTAAAAGTGCAATTCCCGCAAGGGTGGAATGAAGTCCGAGCATAGTGCCTTTAAGCTCCTTAGGAGCAATTTCGGAAATAAATGCCCTTTCAACACCTGCGGTCATTGCCGTATATAAACCATATACGACAAATATAAAAATCAAAAGGAGCTTGCTCTTACAAAAAGCAAATCCAAAATATACAAGGGAGAATGTGATATAACCCAAAACAAGAAGTTTCTTTCTGCCTATTTTATCGGAAAGCTTTCCGCAGGGTACGGAAAGTATTGATGCGGTGATATTATAGACAAAATAAAGAAGAATAGCGGTGCTGCTTGAAAAACCGATATCATAGGCTCTTAAAAGAAGAAAGCTGTTT
The DNA here is from genome assembly GCA_964512935.1 of uncultured Oscillospiraceae bacterium. GTDB lineage: Bacteria > Bacillota > Clostridia > Oscillospirales > Ruminococcaceae > UMGS1668. The sequence continues at coordinate 15,810 of CAZEKU010000008.1, forward strand.
GAAGAGTTTCCCAAGGTGAATAAAAATGTTACAAAAAGATAAAGCGTAAGCTGACCGTCGATTTTTCGGATATTTTTCCAAAAAGGCTCTCGCTCAACAATTTTTCGATCTTCCTTTTTTTCGCCTATGAATATGAACATAAAAAGTGCAAGCAAAACAGGAATTACCGAAACCATGAAAATGGTTTTATAGCTGCCTTCGCCCATAGTAGTAAGCAATATATAAGCAAGCAAAATTCCAAAGGCAGAGCCTGCCATATCAAGCATTTTATGTATTCCGAATGCCTTTCCCATAGAGGATTTATCCGCACTTTCGGAAACCATTACATCTCTTGGTGCGCTTCGAATACCTTTTCCGAAACGGTCGATAACCCTTGCACTTAAAATTCCAAGCCATGAACTTGCGAAAACCAATGCAAATTTATAAATAACGCCCGTAGAGTAGCCTATAAAAGCAAGGAGCTTTTTCTTTTGAAAGCGATCGCTTACATATCCGCTGAAAACCTTTAAAAGACTTGCGATACTTTCGGCAATTCCTTCGATAACGCCTACTAAAGCAGGTGTTGCGCCAAGAACAGCCGTTAAATATAAAGGTATTATCGGATACACCATTTCGCTTGAAATATCCGCAAAACAGCTTACAAGTCCCAAAAATACAATGTTTTTTATGCCACGATGTTTTTCATTTTTCATCAGCATTGCCTTCTTATTTAATATTTAAAATATCACATCCACGGAGAACAAGAGTCTGCGTTTTTGCATCGGGAATTTTGCCCTTTCGAATTTCATCAAGAACAACCTTGAGCGGAAGTTTTTTGATATCGAGAAATTCATCCTCATCGGGATTCGGTGAAAATTCGGAAAGCTCCTGCGCAATAAAAAGATATATTGCCTCATCACAGAATCCGGGAGAGGTGAGCATAGGGCCGAGTTCGGTCCATTTTTCAGCACGAATACCACATTCCTCAAGAAGTTCACGCTTTGCACATTCAAGGGGCTTTTCATCAGGGTCAATTTTTCCGGCAGGCACCTCAAAAAGAGCCATTCCCACAGGATAGCGAAACTGCTCCACGAAATAGGCGTAGTTATTTTCATCCACCGCAAGAACAGCGCAGGCGCCTTTATGACGCACAACTTCACGGAGTGCAGTTTTTTCATTTCCGATTGAGACCTCATCCTTAAAAACCCTTATTATTTTTCCGCTGTAAACCTCGGTTGAGCTTTTCTTTTCTTCGCAAACAATCATTTTATGCCGCCTCCATGGGTATTTTCTAATATTTTATCATATATTTAAGTAGAAATGAATAGGCAGGAGGAAATTTGCTTGGATTTTTACAAAGAACCTACGGCGGAAAATATGGAATGTTATATAAAGGATATTTTAAAAAGGCATCCGTGCTCAAAAAGCTTTTTTATAGGGAAAAGCGTGCTCGGAAGAAAAATTCCCGTGCTCACAATAGGTAAACCCATAGGCTCAACGCTTTTTGTAGCAGATACTCACGGAAGTGAATGGCTTACGGCGCCGGTTGTTTTAAAGTTTTTCGATGAAGTTTGCGATGCGATTGAGCACGGAGAATTACTTTGCAATATAAATGTTTCAAAAGCGGTGCTCGAACGGGGATTTGCGGTAATACCCATGCTCAACCCGGACGGAGTTGATATAAATCTTCTCGGAAAAAAGTCGGCAAAATCTCTTGAAAAGAGAATAGAACGGCTTTCAAACGGCGATTTTTCACATTGGAACGCAAACGCAAGGGGAGTTGATATAAATCATAATTTCGGAGCAGGATGGGAAATTCTTCGTGAGCAGGAACGCAAAAATAAAATTTTTGGGCCTTCTCCAAGGCAATATGGCGGGCCGAGACCCTTTTCCGAACCCGAAACAAGGGCTGTTTGCGGTTTTTGCAGTACATTTGATGTAAAAAGATTATATTCATTCCATTCTCAAGGCGAAGAAATATATTGGTATTACGGCGCAAAAACGCCTATTATAAGCCGTGATATTGCAAATGAGCTTGCGCTTTTTTGCAAATACAAAGTAGCTGCGCCCTCAGGAATGGGTGCAAACGGAGGACTTAAGGATTGGTATATCGAAAAATTCGGCCGCCCCGGTTTTACAGTTGAAATCGGTAAGGGCGAAAATCCGCTGCCCATTTCCGATTTCAGCGATATTTACGAAAAGCTTAAACCCGCAATGGCACAAGCGCTTTTGCTTTAAAAGCTTGCGATTTTTCTTGAATAATGTAAAAGCAACCGGTGCTCAAAATGAGCACCGGTTGCTTTTTTGTATAAAACTCGACAAAAACACACCAACAAAAAAGGTTAGCGGTTTTGTCTATTGACTTGATAAAATTATGTTCATATAATTTAGTTAACAACAAAAAAATCCCGTCAAAAACGGGATTTCAGCTTCACACACTGTGAATTCGCAAATGCGATGATTTCGCCTAAGGCTTATTTGAACTGGTAGTGTAATCTTAAATGGTAGTTTAAGAGTGCCTTTACTATACAGCAAAAAAATTTTTTTGTCAATACCAAAACAAGGTCAGGAGGAAAAAGTATGCAAAAAGAGAACAATTATTATATCGGTCTCGATATAGGAACCGAATCCGTTGGTTGGGCTGTTACAGATTTGGATTACAACATACTTAAATTTGGCGGTAATTCTCTTTGGGGCATAAGGCTTTTTAATGAAGCACAGGATGCTTCCGCAAGACGCATTGCAAGAACCTCAAGACGAAGACTCGAAAGAAGAAAGCAACGACTTTTGTGGCTTGAAATGCTGTTTAGTGAAGAAATATCGAAAAAAGATCCGCTGTTTTTCAAAAGGATGCACGAAAGTGCCCTTTGGGAGGATGACAAAAGCTGCAGCAGTAAATACAGCCTTTTTAACGATGAATCCTATACGGATAAGGATTATATGAAAAAATATCCTACCGTATATCATTTGAGAAAAGAACTGATTCATTCGTCCGAAGAACATGATATAAGATTGGTTTTCCTTGCTTTACATCATATAATAAAAAGCCGCGGACATTTTCTTTATGAAACCGGTGACGGCGAAGATATGACATTTGAAAAAGGCTTTGAGGAACTTGAAAATCATATCGAAATGGTATACAACACTGATTTTGCCGTTGACAATATCGCAGATGTTAAAGAAATTCTTACTTCGGATAAATTAAGCATTACCGAAAAAAAGAAAAGAATGCGTACCGCAATTTCCAATATCAAAAAAGGTGATGGTATAGATATTCTTTCGATTTCGGAGGCTCTTTCCGGTGCAACAGTTAAATTTTCAAACCTTTTTTGCGATGAAAGTTTAAAAAAGTCCGAGTTAACAAGCTTTTGTTTAAAAAACAGCCTTGATGATAATTTTGATAAATATTCTGAAATTCTCGGAGAAAGAGCGGATACACTTGTCTATTTGAAAAATGTTTTTGACATCGCTCAACTTTCGAAAATCCTCGGTGAAAATTCTTTTTTCAGTGATGCAAAAGTTTCGCTTTTTGAAAAGAATAAAGAGGATCTTAAATTAATTAAGAAATATGTCAAAGAAAATTATCCCGAAAAATATAAACATATTTTTTCCGAAAAGGAAGATAAGCTCAATAATTTCTATGCTTACAGCAGATATGATTCCGAAAGCGGAGACCATTTTTGCAATCAACAGAATTTTTGCCTTTTCCTTGAAAAAGAACTTCCGAACTTGAAAAATGCGGAAAAATATCAAAAAATATATTCCGAAATTAAAGAAAAAACATTTTACACAAAGCTGAAAGGCTCCGAAAACGGAATTGTTCCATATCAGCTTCAAAGAAAAGAACTTGTTAAAATACTTGAAAACGCTGCATCTTATTTGGAATTTTTAAACGAAACCGATGAAAGCGGACTGAGCATAAAAGATAAGATTATAAGCATATTTGATTTTAAAATTCCGTATTATGTAGGCCCTCTCAATAATGAATCCGGAAAATATTGGATTAAACGCAAGGCTGAAAAAATATATCCGTGGAATTTTGAGCAAATCGTTGATACAGAGACAAGCGCTTATGGATTTATAAGAAATCTTACGGGAAGATGTACTTACACCTTTGAACCGGTGCTTCCGAAAAATTCTTTGATTTACAGCGAGTACTGCGTGCTGAATGAGATAAATTCAATAAAAATCAACGGAAACAAAATTCCCGTTGATGTAAAACAGGAGCTTTATAAAGATCTTTTTGTTGAAAGCAATAAGAGTGTCACCAAAAAGAAAATAAAAAATTACCTTATGTCAAAAAATCTAATGACTGAGGATGATGAGATAAGCGGAATTGATGACAAAATAAAATCTTCGCTTAAATCTTACCATGACCTGAAATTTATTCTTGAAAAAACAGATGTAAAATCCGTTGAAAGGATTATCGAAAGTATCCTTGTTTTCGGTGAAGATAAAAAAATGCTTAAAAATTGGCTTAAAAAAACCTTCCCGGAAATTGAAAAAAAGGATATGGAATATCTCTCGAGACTTAAATATAAGGATTGGGGAACATTGTCACAAGTGTTTTTAACGGAAATATACAGCCCTGATGAAAACGGTGAGGCAAGGTCAATAATGGATATGCTCCGCTCATCCAATGAAAATCTAATGCAGCTTATGAGCAGAAATTATAAGTTTTCGGAAAATGCCGAGGCTCATAAAAAAGAACTTTTAGGTGCAGATTACGGAATACACGAAAGACTCGAAGATATGTATATTGCGCCTGCAGTAAAACGAAGTGTATGGCAATCTTTAAAAGTTATCAATGAAATTGTAAAAACAGAAAAATCCGAACCGAAGAAGATATTCATTGAAGTTGCAAGAACAAATTCAAAGGAGCTTAAAAACAAACGCACCGAAAAACGCAAAGATTCTCTGATGCAGCTTTATAAAAAATGCGGTGAGGATAGTGGTGAGCTTTGGAATAGGCTTTGTTCGGAAGAAGAAAGCAATCTCAGACGGGATAAACTCTATCTTTACTATACCCAGTTCGGGAAATGTATGTATTCCGGAGAACCTATAAAAATAGATTCCATGCTCACAGACGATACAACCTATGATATCGACCATATTTTCCCTCGTTCTAAAATAAAGGATAACAGCATTGATAATAGGGTTTTGGTAAAAAGCACGCTTAACCGTGATAAAACAAATGTCTATCCGATTTCTTCCGAAATTCGTGAAAAGATGATGCCGTTTTGGACTATGCTGCATAAAAAAGGAATGATTTCCGAAAAGAAATTTGAAAGGCTCAAACGAAATTATCCTCTTACAAATGAGGAGCTTTCATCTTTCGTCGCTCGTCAGATTGTAGAAACTCAGCAATCCACAAAAGCAATAGCGACACTTATGAAAGAGCTTTATCCGAAAACAAAAGTTGTATATTCAAAAGCGGGAAATGTTGCGGATTTTAAGCAGCAATACGGTATTATAAAATGTCGTGAAACAAATGACCTCCATCATGCAAAGGATGCTTACTTAAATATTGTCGTCGGAAATGTTTATGATACAAAATTTACAGAAAAATTCTCCAGAAACATTGAAAACGAAACATATAGCCTTAATAAAGTTTTTGAGTATAATACTCCCGGAGCATGGGATGTTGTTGAAAGCAAGAAAACGGTGGAAAAATATATAGAGAAAAATAATATTCTTTTCACTCGTATGCCATTTGAACAAAAGGGTCAGCTTTTCGATTGCAATATAGTGCCTGCCGGTAAGGGTCAACTTTCTGTAAAAGACGGAAAATCAATTCAAAAATATGGTGGTTATAACAAAATTTCCGGTGCATATTTTGCGGTTGTTGAGCACACTGAAAAGAAAAAACGAATCCGCAGCATAGAGCCTGTTTACATCTATAAAAAAGAACTTTATGAAAAGGACCCCATTAAATATTGCGAAGATATTCTCGGACTCAAAAATCCCGTTATAATCGCACCGAAAATAAGAATGAACGCTTTGCTTGAAATTGACGGAAAGAGAATGAATATCAGCGGACGACAGGGTAAAGAAATTATCTACAAACATTCCTATCAGCTTGCAGTGGATAAAGACCATGAGCAATATATAAAAAATATAGATAAATATATTGCAAGATGTTCTGCTGCAAAAACAGCCCTTCCGATAACGATTTATGACAGAATATCCGCAGAAGATAATCTCGATCTTTATGATTGGTTTTATGAAAAGCTTTCTGCAAAAGTTTATCTTGCTTTGTTCTCAAAAATCCATTCCAAATTAAAAGAAAATCGTGAAAAATTCATTGCTTTATCCGAATTTGAACAGTGCAAACTTCTTATGGAAATACTCAAGCTTTTTAAATGCGACAGCCAGCGTTCAAACCTTAAAGCCATAGGCTGTGCGGAAAATACCGGTGCTATATTGACCGGTAAAAACCTCTCCGGAGTAAAATCCGCTTATTTGATCAACCAATCCGTAACGGGAATTTATGAGGTGAAGGTCGATCTTCTGAAATGAGGTTCGTAAAAAATGAGCTGGCGTGTAGTTGTTATTTCAAGCATGGCAAAACTTGATTATAAGATGGACTATCTTGTTGTAAGAAACTCGGAAGAAATAAAAAGAATCCATCTAAGTGAAATTGCGGTTCTTATAATAGAATCAACTGCGGTTTCGCTTACCGCATATCTGCTTTGTGAACTTGCAAAAAGAAAGATAGATGTTATTCTGTGTGATGAAAAGCGTCTTCCAATTTGTAATTTACTTCCGATATATGGAAGTCACGACACAAGCCTTAAATTTCGCAGGCAGATAAAATGGAAAAATGAAATAAAGGATTTGGCATGGGAAGAAATAATCCATGCAAAAATAACCGGACAGGCAGCTATACTTAAAGAATATCAAAAAGACGGGGCGGAGCTTTTGGAATCATATCTTCGGGAACTTCGCCCCGGAGATGATACAAATCGAGAGGGTCATGCGGCAAAGGTTTATTTTAATTCATTGTTCGGAATGGATTTTTCAAGAGGCGAGGAATGTGCAATAAATGCTGCACTTAACTATGGATACAGCATAATTCTTTCGGCATTTGCAAGAGAAATTGTTGCAAACGGTTTTTCTACGCAGCTTGGAATTTTTCACGACAATATTTTTAACGAATATAATCTTGCCTGTGACCTTATGGAGCCTTTTCGGCCTTTTGTTGATTCTTTGGTTTATAAAATGCATCCTGAAAAACTTGATCACGATGAAAAAATGATTTTAGCCGATATTCTCAACAGAAAAGTGCTTATAAACGGCAAAATTCAATATATGCTAAACGCAATAAAAATATATACAAAAAGTGTTCTTGACGCAATTTGCGAAGAAGATATGAGCTTTTTAAGGTTTCCGGAATATGAGTTACAGATTTATGAGGATAATAGTTTTCTTTGACCTTCCGGTCGATACTCTAAAAGATCGTCGTGAATATTCACGCTTTCGCCGCTTTCTTATAAAAAACGGCTTTATTATGATGCAGGAATCCGTTTATTGTAAGCTTGCGCAAAACCAAACTGCAGTGGATTCAATTTCTGAAAATATCAGAAAAAACAAACCGCCAAAAGGGGTTGTTCAAACTCTTGTTATAACAGAAAAACAATATTCGAAAATGGAGTTCATTGTAGGAAACGGAAACAGCGATATAATATCTTCCGATAAGAGGTTTATTGAATTATGATGCTTGCCTGCTATTTTCTTGAAAAACCAATCGAATTTATTGAAAATAAAATCAATGTAATTGTTATTGAAAATCAAAAACTGTTTAGGAAAGTTGTAATTGATTTTATTGCTCAATCAGAGGGCGAATCCGAAAGGTTTGTTCTTTCGGAAGATTTTGAGCCACTGGAATTTTCTAAAAAAGTTGCTGTAATTCCGGATATTTTTAATATTGATTTTTCTTCTAAAAAGATATTGACCGGAATAAATCGGAAAATTTGTGAAGATTTTTCAGAAGAGGAAAAGTTTTATAAGGCGAGAAATATTTTAAATGAAATTGGAAACGAGATTGTTTTCAGTTCGGATTTTAATTTATGTTTCAGCGAGATTGAAACTTTTGAAGATATTGTTAAAATGTTCGATTTTAAAATAAGCAGCGATGAGACGGAGCTTATTGATAAGATCACCGAATATATGAAAATCCAAAGACTGTTTTTTAGAAAAGAAATTTTTGTGTTTATCAACCTAAAAAACTGTTTTTCTGAAAATGAGCTTGAAAGTTTTTATCAATGGGTGTTTTATAATAAGTTCAAAGTGGTTGTGATCGAAGGTTTTC
>CAZEKU010000009.1:0-20239 GCA_964512935.1 uncultured Oscillospiraceae bacterium
AAATTTACAGCGGAAATTCATGGGATACAATCTCAAATGAAACCCTTGCAAAATACGCAGATGATTTCTATACCCTCCATAAAAACGGATTTTTTGGTCAAAATTCAATATCAAATTCACTTAAAACTTTAAATAAGTATAGCGAAAGCACCATGAGCATCAAGAATCTTTCTGCGTGCTCAAAAAGAGCATACATTCCGTATGCACTGAGCACCGCAGAACTTTCCGAGTTTTCAATAGGTGATGCAAACACGGCTTTTATGGGAAAAGAATATTCTGTAGGATACATTCCCGGAGGACTTTCGGAATGGTATTTAACTCAGGTTGAGCTTTCGCAAAATCAGGGAAAAAATCACGATGTAGATGAGCACCTTGCAAATGAATTCGTTTACAGAAAATTTGTAAAAGAAAATTATCTCTCACTTTCGAGCGAAACATATGATTTGATGTCAAAAATCTTTGAGGGTGAAGATGCCTCTACGATAACTGAAATAATAAGTACAATACTTATTTATCTTGATGAAAATGTAACCTACGATGAAGATTTTTCCTCAAAAAGCGAAAGCAATTTTGCTGAATATTTCCTTGAAAAATCCACAAAGGGATATTCTGTCCATTATGCCACAGCGGCAACCTTGATGCTCAGATATTTCGGTATTCCCGCAAGATATGTCGAAGGATATTTCCTTTCCGCCGAAGACGCTGCTCAATATAATAGTGGCGAAAAAATCGTGCTTACAGAAGAAAATGCCCATGCTTGGACAGAATATTATCTTGAAGGTGTGGGTTGGATACCTTTTGAGGCAACTCCCGGATATATGGATGATGAGCTTGAAAAAGCAGCGTTTATCACAACAGGTGAAAGCTCAAAGCATTATGAGCAAAATAAGCTTCCGGAAACGGATGTTGAGCAGGATCGACCTAAGAACGATATAACCGAGGCTAAGAAAAATTATGCGGTTATAATTGCCGTTTTTGCAGGCAGCATAATTCTTTTGTTGGCAGCCTTAGCTGCGTATATTCTCGTTATGAGAAATAGATTTAAAAAAGCAATGCTTTCAATTGAAAATGCAGACAACAGAGCCGCAGCCGCAATGCGTTTCGGATATGCTGCAAGGCTTTTGGAAAATTCATCTGTTGCAAAAGAGGAACTTGATAAAATAGGCTATAAAGAGGCCTTTGAAATCAACCGTGAGGCTCTTTTCAGCGAGCACGAAATTACAAATGAGCAGAGAAAAGCCGTGGATGATTATGCAAAGGAGCTTTTGTCTCTTTGCAAAAATAACTGGAGTTTCCTTGAAAAAATCAAAAACAAATGGATAAAATTTCTTTATTAAGTAAAAGGTGCTTCATCTGAAGCACCTTTTACTTTTTTATATATTTGTTTTTAATATGTTCCAAAAAAGGTTCACTTTCGCTTTTAGGAGGAACAATTGACAGCAGAAAAAGCGCAGCCATACAAAGAAGGCTTACCGCAGCAGGAGCAGATGCGGAAACTGCCGCATCAATAGCAGGGTTTTTAATTGAAAAAACTTCGGCAGTATCTTTAGAAAACAAAAGAAAAATTCGTAAAATCAAGGCGGTTAAAGCCGAATGAACAAATCTTGAAACAATAAAAGGAAAAAGTGAAATTTTGCTTTCATCAGTGACCGCCGCAACTTGAAGAATTACGGAAATTCCCGAGAAAGATGCGATTGCACCGGCGGTTATAATAGCGGAAAATCCGTTGATGTTTCCACACTCAAGTACCCCTGCAGTGACCTCGAAAATTCCTGTAAAAACTGCTTTAATAAGCGGAGATTTAACTGCAAAACTCAAATCGGAACTGAAAATAACTTCAGAAACAGCGCAGGCTATGACAATAAATGCACACATTCTGAAACAATTTTCCGCAGCTGATATAATTGATTCAACTATGACAGCGGAGCTACTTTTTGATGGATATTTCGGTTTTGAGATATTTTCACTTTCATTAGAAAAAAACGATATCACAGCGGCAATAAATAAAGAGGATATAAGCTGTGCAGCAAAAATCAAGGTTCCGATTTTAATACTTCCGAAAAGCCCAATGCCTATTACACCTATAAGAAATGAAGGCCCTGCGTTAACACAAAAGCAAAGCATACCTGCGGCGGTTTTTCGACTGACAAAACCGCCGCAAACAAGATCATTTATACATTTTGCCGCAGCAGGATACCCTCCGATAATCGCTGTAAGCAAAACTCCGCCACAGATAGGAGGTAATTTAAGGAGCTTTGTTATCGGATTAAAAAGCACCGCAAAAAAATCCGCAGCAGAGCTTTTGCAAATAAATATGGAAATTGCCATAAATGGAAAAAGTGATGGAATAACGGAGTTTGAACACATAAAAAGTCCGCGGCGGATACCGCTGCTTATTTCAGAGCCCTCAAAAATCAGTAAAATACATAGCGCAGAGGCAGTAAGAGCAGTAAGAAAATTCTTCTTTGTCAAAAAATCAGTACCTTTCAGTGAATCCTAATTCAAAAGCTTGATGTAAAGCGCCTAATATGATATCATAATTTATGTTTGAAATATTAAATTTAGAAAGGAGATAGCCTTTTTTGAAAAAAATTTTATCCTGCATTATAATTTTAGCATTGCTTTTAACAGGCTGCAAAGCTGAAAAAATCGGAACAGATTACGATTTTTCGGAAGTTGCCGCAAAAACTATGGCACATATCATAGAGGAGGCACCGAATCCGGGCCATAACCACATAAACGGTGAATGGTCGGTAATAGTTGCCGCAAGATATGGTGCAGAGGTGCCCGATGGTTGGTTTGATACATATTATAATAACCTTTGCGAATATCTCGATGAATGTTCAGGTGAACTCAGTAAAACAAAGCATACGGATTATTCAAGAACATTGCTCGCCCTTTCCGCAATAGGAAAGGATCCTTCGGATGTAAACGGTTATAATATTCTCGAAAGCTATACCGATTATTATTTTGTAACGCATCAGGGAATTTCCGGAAGTATTTTTGCGCTTATTTCATTGGATTCTATGGAATACGAAATTCCAAACGGAAATGTAAGCCGTGAAAAGCTTATCGAGCATATTTTGTCCGAGGAGTATGAAAACGGCGGATGGGCACTTTTTGGAGAAAAAGCCGATATTGATATAACAGCGCAGGTAATACAGGCTTTTTCACCGTATTACGGTGAAAACAGCAAGGTGACCGAGGCGGTTGACCGTGCAGTGGAGCTCCTTTCAAATGTTCAAAAGGATGACGGAGGCTTTTATGCTTGGGAATCCGAAAATGTTCAAACAGCCGCACAGGTGATGATAGCCCTTTGTTCCATTGGAATTGATGTAAGAACAGATGAGCGTTTTATAAAAGAGGATGGATGGATAGGCTCATATATGATGAAATATTATCTCGGAGACGGTGCTTTTTGCCATACTCTTGGAACAAATGAAAACGCAATGGCAACTGATCAGTGTATGCAGGCACTTATTGCCCTTGAGCTTTTTGAAAAAAACGAGGGAAGATTTTACGATTTCAGTAAAATTTAAAAATGAAATAAAAAACGGCTGTTCATAGAACAGCCGTTTTTTTATTTATCTTTTTTCTTTGCAAGTTTAGGATTTTTTGAGCGTTTCTTTTTAACAGAATAGCCCATTTGACCGATCTTTTTGCCCTGTGCAAAATATTCTCCATGAGAATAGAACATAACTCCTGCCTTGCGAAGATCAAGTCTGCCGGCTTCATCGATGTATTTATCCTCAACCTGAATAGCGACAATTTCCGCAATAAACATATCATGGCTTCCAAGATGTTTTACCTCGGTTACCTTGCATTCAAGCGAAATAGGGCTCTGTGCAAGAATAGGTGCGCTTACTTTGGAAGCGGGAAGTGCAGTGAGCTTCATTTCTTCGAATTTATCGGTATCTTTTCCGGAACGCACTCCGCAAAAATCCGCTGCACGGACAAGGTCGGAGGTGGTAACATTTATTACAAATTCACCGCTTTCGGAAATAAGGTGATGGCTCCATCTTTCGGGACGAACGGAAATATAGGTCATTGCAGGGCTTGAGTTGATTATACCGGTCCAAGCAATAGTAAGGACATTAGGCTCCTCAACAGTGCCACAGGTTACAAGTGCTGCAGGCAGCGGTGAAAGCAGGGTAGCGGGTTTCCAAATTTGTTTAGACATAGTTTCCTCCGAAAATTTTAGTATATTATATTATATCATTCTCCCGATAATTCCGTCAATGCCTTTATATATAACCGCAATAAAAGATTTTTAACAGTGAATTATTCATCATTTTTGTCAAAGAATAAGACGGGTGATGAAATGGAAAAATTAAAAAAAGACGGAAAAATTTTTATTTTGGGTGCAGCAGGATATGTGATACTGGAAAATCTATGGAGAGGTCATAGCCATTGGTCAATGGCTGCCGCAGGCGGAATTTCACTTTTGCTTTTGATAAAGGCTTTTAAAAAGCTTAAAAATGCACCGCATTATTTCAAAGCTTTGATAGGAGGAGGAATAATAACGGCGGTGGAATTTGTTTTCGGAATGATATTCAATCTTTTTATGGGAATGGCTGTGTGGGATTATTCATCGGTGCCGGGAAATATTCTCGGGCAAATATGTCCGATGTACAGCGTTTTTTGGTGCATAATAAGTTTCTTTGTTTCGTTTTTTGAAAAGAAGATTTCCGAAAACAAATTTTTCCCAAAAAGAGCACTTCCATAATTTAAAAGAATACTAAATGGAAATTCGGTAAAAATAAAACCGAGGTGAATGAAATGAGCAGTAACAGAGAGAAACTTAAAAATATGGGCAAATCGGTGTTTGAAGGCGACCCTAAACCGACAAAACCTTTTGGAACTTTTAATCCTATGCAGCAGGAGCGTATTCTCACTCATATGAATACAATTGGTTCCAAAAAAGAAGAGATGCGCCGATTTAATGCGTCCCTAAACAGCGAAAATTCGGATACAACGGATTTTATTTAAATCGCTTTAAGTTTCCGCAGAGGAGAAGGATTCGGTTTCTCCTTTGCTACATATTAACCTTATTCCCTCCTTTTGAATAGAATGAATTACGGAGGGAGGAGATACATATATGCCCGATTTCAGTAAAATTCCGGGATGGTTTCTCGGAGCAAATTCACCTAAAGGATATTTTTCAAGATTTGATCAGCTTTTTAATGCAATGCCGAATTGCAAATATTACCTTTTAAAAGGAGGCCCGGGTACGGGAAAATCAACGATGCTCAAAAAAATCGCTGCCGTGCTCAATGAAAAAGGTTTGAGCACGGAACTTATTTTTTGTTCAGCCGATGCAGATTCACTTGATGCAGTTATGACATCAGATGGTAAATTTGCAGCAGCGGATGCAACATTGCCACATTCTGTTGAGCCAAAATATCCGGGAGCTTACGAAACAACGATATGCCTTTCGGATTTTTGGAATGAGGATATGCTTAAAGAAAACTCCGAAAAGATAATTTCGCTTTTCAATTCAAACCGCAAGCTCCATGAGGAATCGAGAAGATATATAGCGTCTGCGGCGAATCTGCTTGACGAAGCAACAAGACTCGGAATGGACTGTACCAAAAAGGAAAAGGTCGAAAAAGCCGCAACAAGAATATGTCTCAGAGAGTTTGGTAAAAAAGAACATCGAAAAGGCACTGAAAAGCAAAGGTTTTTAAGTGCAATTACGGATAAAGGTGTCCTTTTTTTGAATCAAACTCCTAAAATCCTTTGCGAAAAAATTTATGCAATAGAGGACGATGCCGGCGCTGTTTCAAGAATTTTTATGAGCGCCGTCAGAAAAAATGCCCTTGAGCACGGATTTGATATTATAACCTGCAAATGTCCTGTTTTTCCAACCGAAAAAATTGAACATATATTTATCCCAAAATTAAAGCTCGGATTTGTGACACTTAATAAACGCCACATCTTAGATATAAACTCTAAAAGGATAATCCATTCCGGAAGATTTCTCGATATGACAAAATACGCACAGCATAAAACAAAAATGCGCTTTGCACTTCGTTTGGCATCAAATCTGATAAACGAAGCTGTAATATGTATGAAAGAGGCAAAGCTTGTTCACGATGAGCTTGAAAGCTATTACATACCGGCGATGGATTTTTCAAAATCGGATAAAATTCTCGAAAAAATAATAGCCGAAATAAACTGAAAAAGCGGTGAGCTACGCTCACCGCTTTTCTTTTTAGAATATCTTTTCAATAAAAGACCATAATTAAATATGTAAAAAACAAAAGAGAGGTAAACCATGTTTAAATTTTCGGGTTTTACGCAAAGAGCAAACTCATCTATAAATGCTGCCATAAGCGAGGCATCGCTCCTCGGACATTCCTTTGTAGGAACAGAACACCTCCTATGGGGAATACTCAAGGAGGGCGAATGTAAAAGTTTAAAAAGCATATCAAGCTGCAAAATAAACTGTGAAACAGTTGGAATACAGCTTGCCGAAAATATAGGTCGTGGCACAAAATCAAATCTTTCACCTGCGGATTTTACGCCTCTTTGCAGAAAGGTTTTGGAAAATTCTCTTTCGGATGCAAAACGCAATAATTCACTTGCGGATACCGGAACTGTAATTATGTCAATGTTAAGGGAACAGGACTGTGCAGGCGTGAAATACCTTTTTTCCTGCGGATGTGATTTGAATGAACTTTTTAAAGAGGTTGCAGTAATGCAGCTTTTTACTGATTATTCGCCAAAGGAAAAGCAAAAACAAAAAACGCCGAGCCTTGATAAATACAGTCGAGATCTTACTCGCCTTGCAAAAGAAAATGCTTTCGATCCGGTAATAGGCAGGGAAAAGGAAATAAGCAGGGTGATTCAAATTCTTTCAAGGCGCACAAAAAATAATCCCTGTCTTATCGGTGAAGCAGGTGTAGGCAAAACCGCCATAGCTGAAGGTCTTGCACAAAAAATGGCTAACGGAGAGGTTCCGGACAGCCTTAAAAATCAAAGGCTGTGCGCATTAGATCTTTCACTTATGATAGCAGGAACCAAGTACAGAGGCGATTTTGAGGAGAGAATAAAGACGGTTATGGACGAAGTTATACGCTCAAGTAATATAATCTTGTTTATAGATGAGGTTCATACCATAGTAGGGGCAGGTGCGGCAGAGGGCGCAATAGATGCCTCAAATATTCTGAAACCTCAGCTTGCAAGGGGAGAAATAAGGCTTATCGGTGCTACAACAACGGAAGAATACAGAAAATTTATACAAAAAGAATCCGCATTAGAACGCCGTTTTCAAAGTGTTGTCGTGGAAGAACCAAATATTGAAACAGCGGAAAAAATACTAAGCGGATTAAAGGATCGTTACGAAAAATTTCATAAAATAGCTATTTCTGATTCCGCAATAAAAGCTGCCGTAAGACTTTCTGTGAGATATCTTCCCGAAAAACGCCTGCCTGATAAGGCAATAGATCTGCTTGATGAGGCTTGCTCAAAAAAAGTTATAGAAAATCTCTATTCAATGGGAAACTGCAAAAATGTGCTTTTAGAGGAGGATATCGCAAAGGTGCTGTCGCTTACAACGGGAATAAGCGTAGGACGAATAACCGAAGATGAAAGCAAAAGACTTATGAATTTAGAGGATGAACTCCATAAAAGGGTTGCAGGGCAGGAAAAAGCGGTTTCTGCCATAGCAAAAGCAATCAGAAGAAATCGTGCGGGACTTCGAGATCCACATCGTCCCATAGGGGTATTTCTCTTTACAGGGCCTGCGGGAGTCGGTAAAACCGAACTTTCAAAGGCTCTTGCACAGGAACTTTTCAGCGATGAAAAGGCGCTTATTCGATTTGATATGTCGGAATATTCAGACAAATCCTCCGTCACAAAACTAATAGGCTCTCCTCCGGGATATATAGGATACGATGATGGAGGAAAACTTACGGAGGCGGTTAGAAGAAGACCCTATTCTGTGGTGCTTTTTGATGAAATAGAAAAAGCCGATGCAAGCGTATATAACCTTTTTTTACAGCTTATGGATGATGGAACATTAACCGATTCTCACGGTATAAAAGTGGATTTTACAAGCTGCGTTGTAATAATGACATCTAATATAGGCGCTGAGTTTATAGGAAAAAACAAGGCCCTCGGCTTTGTTTTTGATAGCGAAACAGCTAAAAACGATTTCGGAGGAAAGGCTGTTTTCGGAGAAATGAAAAAAATTTTCAGACCGGAATTTATAAACAGAATTGATGAAACTATAATATTCGAACAGCTTGACAAAACAGCGGCAAAGAAAATTGCCAAAAAATATTACGGAAAACTTGAAAAACGCCTTTCGGTAGCGGGAATAACAGCCGATTTTCCCGATGCTGCAATAGAAAATGCTGTTCAAAACGGATTTTCCCCGGAAAAAGGCGCAAGGCCCTTGCAAAGATATATCAGAGAAACTGCCGAGGACCCTATTTCGGAAATGCTCCTTTCGGGAGAAATTGTCTTCGGCGACAGAATAACCTGTGAAGCATCCGCAGACGGAAAACTTATGTTTAAAAAGGTTTGTGAGGCAACCGTATAAAAAAGGTCATCCCTGCGGATGACCTTCAAATTATTTTACAGCAACAGCCTCAATTTCAATGGAAACGCCCTTAGGTAAAGCGGCAACCTGAACACAGCTCCTTGCAGGATAGGGTTCACTGAAAAATTCCGAGTAAACGCTGTTTATTTCGGAAAATTTAGCCATATCGGTAATGAAAACAGTTGTTTTTATTACCTTATCAAGACTGCTTCCGCCTGCCTCAACAACAGCTTTAAGGTTCAAAAGAGCCTGTCGGGTCTGCTCCGAGATATCATCACTGAAATTGCCGTTTGCATCAACAGGAATTTGTCCGCTTGTGAAAACAAGCTGGCCTAAGTCAATACCTTGAGAATAAGGACCTATAGCAGCGGGAGCAAAATCTGTATGAATATTTTTCTTTTCCATTAGTACACCTCCGAAACACTTTATATTTACTTTCAGAATATCATAAAAAACTATTATTTTCAATAAAATACGGTGCTCAAATTTGAGCACCGCATTTTATTGTGGAGAGTGTGAATCATTCAATGCTTTTTACAGCATCAAAATCGTTTAAAATATCTTCCGAGGGCGCTTTTGTAAATTTTGAAACAATGAAAATAACAGCGCAGGAAACAAGAAATGCAGGAAGAAGCTCATAAACAGTAAGTAAACTTATGCCAAGCTCCTTGCCAATAGGAGTGAAAACATATTCCCAAATAAAAACCATTGCTCCGCCGGAAATCATACCGAAAACAGCGGCGGTATGAGTTACATTTTTCCAGAAAAGGCTTATTAGCATAAGGGGACCGAATGCAGCACCGAAACCTGCCCAGGCAAATGAAACAACATCGAAAATAACGCTGTTTTCATCAAGCGCAACTACAATTCCGAAAAGCGCAATAACAAGAAGAACAATTCTTGAACAGCGCATTACCTGCTTATCGCTTGCTCTTTTATTAAAAACACTTTGATAAAGGTTTTTTGAAAATGCAGATGCTGCAATTAAAAGATATGAATCCGATGAACTTATAGTTGCAGCAAGGATTCCCGACATTACAATTCCTGCAAAAATAGGGGGCAAAAGCTTTCCGCAGATTATAATGAATACATTTTCAGCACCCGATGAGGAGAGCAAAACTTCCTCGGTAGGGAGCATTGCTCTGCCTATAAGAACAATTGAAACAGCTGCAAAAAGCGAAATAACTACCCAAACGGTGGCAATTCTGCGGATCATAGTAATTTCCGAGGTTTTTCTCGCAGCCATAAATCTAAGAAGAACCTGGGGCATACCGAAATAACCAAGTCCCCAGCTTAAAGTTGAAAGAACGGTTATAATTCCGTAGGAGCCTTTTTCACCGAAAAGGGGAAGATTGTTTTCAACAAGCTGAACACCGTTTTCATCAACAAGAGGTGTAGCAATACCGAAAAGCTCAAAAAAACCGGGAATGTTTTTTGCGTTTTCAATAACAGCACCGATTCCGCCTGCGGCTTTTGTTCCCAAAGTAAGAATGATTCCGAGCGCAATTACCATAACAATGGCCTGCATAAAATCCGATGCGCTTTCAGCGAGAAATCCTCCGAGAAAAGTGTAAATTATAACAAAAAGCGCACCTATTATCATCATAGGAATATAAGGAAGTCCGAAAAGAGTGGAAAAAAGCTTTCCGCAAGCCACAAAACAGCTTCCCGCATAAACCGAAAAGAAAACGAGAATGAAAATTGAGGCAAAAACCAGAAGGATTTTATGACCTTCTTTTTCGTGAAAACGCTTTGAAAAATAATCGGGTACAGTAATTGCCTCAATTTTTACGCTGTATCTGCGCAGACGCTTTGCAACAACAAGCCAGTTTATATATGTTCCCATTGCAAGTCCTACTGCGGTCCAAAATGCATCCGCAAGTCCCATCCAGTATGCAACTCCGGGAAGTCCCATCAAAAGCCATCCGCTCATATCCGAAGCCTCTGCGCTCATTGCTGTAACCCATGGTCCGAGACTGCGTCCGCCTAAAAAATATTCATTGCTGTTTTTATTTGCGCGTTTTGAAAAATAAACGCCTATGGCAATTACAACAGCCATATAAAGCAGCATTGATATCAAGGTTTTGATTTGAGAATCGGTCATGGTAATAATCCTCCGTCTGTAAAACTTGAGTATTATTATAGCCGTATGAAAATTAGACTTCAACACAGAATTGATTTTATAATTTTTTTAGACGATTTTTTATTAAAACTTAAATTTGTGCTTTATTTAAAAGAAAAAATAAATAGACTAAAATATAGAATATTAAAAATACATATTTTAGAAAAAATAAAATAATTTATCAAATACAAAGAAAAAACAGCGGTTCAAAATGAACCGCCGTTTTTTTATAATTTTTCTTCAATAAAATATTTCGGTCTATGTTTTGATTCAAGATATGCTCTTGCAACATATTGACCGACAACACCGAGCGCTGTAAGATTTATTCCCGTGCATATAAAAACGCAGGATATAATGTATCCGGCTGCTCCGATAGAAACTCCTAAAAGTGATGCTATCGCAATGATAACCAAAGCCAAAGCGGAAAATCCGAAAATAGCGATTCCCGCAAAAAGAATCATATCCATAGGCTTTGCACTGAAAGAGGTTATTCCATTCCAGGCAAGATCGAGCATTTTAGCAATGCTGTATTTGCTTTCGCCTGCAAAACGCTCCCTGCGTTCATAATAGACAGTGTCGCATTTAAAACCGAGCATAGGGACCATTCCTCTGAGAAAAAGGTTGACTTCGTCAAATTCCGAAAGAGCATCAAGAGCCCTCTTGCTCATAAGTCTATAATCCGCATGATTAAAAATTATATGGGTGCCGAAAAAGTCCATAACCTTATAATATCCTTCGGCAGTAAAGCGTTTCATAAAATGGTCTGTGCTGCGCTTACTGCGAACACCATAAACTATGTCGCAGCCGCTTTTGAATTTATCCACCATCTTATCAATAGCATCAATATCATCCTGAAGGTCTGCGTCAACGGAAACAGCTGCGTCGCAGTGCTCCTTTGCCTCCATAAGTCCTGCAAGAAGTGCGTTTTGATGACCACGGTTTCTGCTGAGTTTTATTCCGGAAAAAATCGGGTTCTGCTCATGAATATCACAAATCATTTTCCAAGTGTTATCCTTTGAACCGTCATCCACAAAAAGCACCCTGCTTTTTTCGTCAATGAGCTTTTGCTCAAGAAGATAACGGTATTTCTCGCTCATAACACGAATTGTTTCGGGAAGTACCTTTTCTTCATTGTAACAGGGAATAACTGTATAAAGTATCATTCTGCCACCTTGCTTTCTATCAAAGCTAATTCTATATCGGTAAGCTCACTGCAATTTCCTACCGCAAGATTTTCCGGCAAACAAAATCCACCCATTGAAAGTCTGTGAAGTTCGGTAACTTTTGCACCGAAACAACCGAACATTCTTTTAATCTGATGATATCTTCCCTCCGAAAGAGTTACCTCACAGGTGTATTCGCTCTTTTTAACAAGTTTTGCGGATTTACATACACCGTCACTAAGCTCAATACCTTCGGAAAACTTTGTTTTCATATCATCCGAAACAGGTCTATCAATGGTAACAAGATATTTTTTCGGAACATGCTTTTTCGGAGAGAGAATTCTGTGAGCAAAATCTCCGTCATCGGTTATTATCATAAGACCTGTAGTATCTTTATCAAGTCTTCCCGCAGGAAAAAGTCCGTTTCGGAAAAGCTCTTGAGGAATAAGCTCAAGAACAGTTTTTTGCTTAGGATCCTCTGTTGCGGAAACATAACCCTTAGGTTTGTTGAGTACTATATATAAGTGCTCCTTTCCGTCAATTTTCTTGCCTTCAAGAAAAATTTCGTCGTTTTCGCTAACTTTATATTCCGAAGACCGTATAATTTGACCCGAAACAGTAACTTTTCCGGAAGAAATAGCGGATTTCGCATCTTTTCGGGAAATTCCGGTGCGTGAGGATATCATCTTATCAAGTCTTTCCAAAAAAACAGCTCCTCCTTTCATAGGGACTTGATTTTATATGCAAAAGGTTATAAAATAAAAATACAAAATAATGAAGTAGCAAAATCCTATTTGAAACGTTTTTCACAAGCTATGTTAAAGTGAACATAGGACTTTGCATCTTTACCTCTTCCTGTTTTCTGACACTCGGGGTCTGAAGTAAGTCTACCAATAAGCATTATTTTGTTTTTCTTTTTCTTGTAGTTGTTTTTACAGGGCTATCGTTTTCGTCCTTTGCCAATAGTCCTTTTCTTGCAAGCTCTTTTGATATCATAGAAGCAAGGAAAAAATTATCATCGGAATTCAAAATAATTAGCTCCCTAAGTATTGTATCATAAACTTTATCCTCAACAGAGTTAGAGAAAAACATTATAGTAACACCTCCGTTAATACAGTTCCTGCTACCCACAAGATAAAGAGCCAACCAATTACTTTAACAGCAGTTAAGGTAAAATCCTCTATTAACTCATGAAGATAGGCAATGTCATTTACTTCATAATTTGACAATTCGTCTTTCATTATAACACACCTTTTGTCATTAACACACCAACTCCTCAATAAAATAATTAAAGGAAAAAAATATGTTTAAAGAATTTTTTGAACTGCTTAAAAAAGCCGATATAAAAGGTATATTTATAAATCCAACAGAGAACACCCTTATCCAGTTTTTTAGATATCTTTTTGTGGGGGGAGCCTCATTTGTTGCAGACTATGTGCTTTTGCACATAATAACGGAATTCGGAGTTTATTATCTTGTCTCCGGAATAATTTCATTTATTGCGGGACTTTGCGTAAACTATGCCCTTTCAAAACTGCTTGTTTTCAGCAAAAAAACCACAGGAAGCGAAAAGGCAAAGGAATTTACGGTTTTCGCCGTCATAGCTGTTTTCGGTCTTATCATAACCGAGGTTTTGATGTGGTTTTTTACGGAAAAACTCAGTTGGTACTATATGATTTCAAAAGCGGTTGCGGCAATAATAGTTCTTTTTTGGAATTTCTTTATGAAAAAAATTCTTCTTTATCGCAAAAAATAATTTTAGGGGACGGCATAAACCGTCCCTTTTATTATATCTCGATCATATTTCCGCTTACGCATTTTGCAACGATATTTGCATCTGTATAGAGATAGCAAAGTCTTTCAAAACGGTCATGCATGGAAAGCTTTTTAGGAGTATAAAGTGCGCTGTCATCAATAACAACTGCATCCATCTCAAAACCGTTTTCAAAAGCACCGACCTTACCGAAAAAGCTGCCGCCACCTCTTGTAGCCATATAAAACGCATCTTCAATAGAAAGGGGAGCAAGGCTTTGATCAACAAGTCTCCAGCGAAGTTTTGAGGACATTACAGCGTCGGTCATTGCACGAAAAATTGAATCGGAGCTGCCGCCTGCAACATCACTTCCGAGACCTACTTTAAGCCCTTTGTCAAGAAATTGACGAATAGGCGCAATGCCCGAGGCGACATTCATGTTTGACTGAGGACAATGTGCAATCCAAACACCGCGTTTTTTAATAAGCTCCTGCTCTTTTTCACAGGAATAAACACAGTGTGCCATAACGGTAGGGCAGTTTTCACCGCCGAAAAGTCCGAAACGGTCATAGCTTTCACCGTAAAATTCAGTATCGGGGCAAAGCTCTTTTACCCATGCGATTTCACTGTGATTTTCGGAAACATGGGACTGAACCGGAACGGAATATTTCTTTTGTATTTCACCGAGTTTTTTCATAAGCTCATCGGAGCAGGTGGGTGTAAATCGGGGAGTTATAACAGGCTTTGTGTTTTTGTATTTATCCAAAGTGTCAACTATCCAATTTTCGGTATCAAAAGCGGATACATCTGCACTTTCTTCGCGGATATAATCAGGACAGTTTCTGTCCATATTTACTTTTCCAACAAGGGTTTTAAGTCCGCTTTTGTCGAGCATTTCCATCAAAAGCTCCGTTGCGGGAACATGTTTAGATGCAAAAATGCTTGCCCTTGTAGTAGCGCCTTTTTTAAGGTCGCGCACAAAAAACGAATATGCTTTTTCCGAATATTCAAGGTCGGAATAGGCGCTTTCCTCCGGGAAAGCGTATTTTTCAAGCCAATCAAGAAGCTCCTCATCCATTCCTGTTCCACGATAGGTATATTGTGGTGCGTGAATATGAAGATCAATAAGACCGGGAATTATGATTTTATCACCGAAATCGGTGATATCCGCATTTTTCCAATCTTCGGGAAGCTCTTTTACAACGCCTTTGCAAATTCCGTCTTCACAAAGAACATAGCTGTTTTCAAAAATTTCAATCTTGCGATCTTCATTCGTATGATAAATTTGACCTTTCCAGGCAAAACGACTCATTTCAATCTCCTTTATTTAACTCTTTTCGGTTTTTTGGATTTTCCGGAGAGCTTAGGATTTTTACGCTTTCCGAGAGGTTTGTTTTCTTTATAGAATGTACCGTTTTTCTCAGCTATATTTTTTGCACGGAAGTCCTCACGGACAATACATTCGGGGCCGTTTCCGATAAGATCCTCACGATGAGCTTTACGCAAAGCCTTTCTGACCATATCTGCGTTTTCGGGAATGTAATACTGCAAAAGAGCACGCTGAAGAGCCTTGTCCTCTGAATTTGTGGGGACATATACATCTTTCATGGTATAAGGATCAATTCCGGTATAGAACATACAGGTGGAAACAGTTCCGGGAGTAGGATAAAAATCCTGTACCTGTTCGGGACGGATATTGTTCTTTTTAAGGAACTGTGCAACGGCAACAGCATCTTTAATGGTGCTTCCGGGATGAGATGACATAAGATAGGGCACAAGATACTGTTCTTTTCCTGCGGAACGGGTAAGTTCCTCAAATCTTTTCTTGAATTTTTCAAAAACATCTATATGTGGTTTGCCCATCATATCAAGAACAGCGGCGCTGCAATGTTCGGGTGCAACTTTAAGATGTCCGCTGACATGATATCTTACAAGATCCTTGAAGAAACGATCATCACTGTCTGCCATAACATAGTCATAGCGGATACCTGAACGGATGAATACAGCCTTAACTTTAGGAAGTGAGCGCAGTTCACGAAGTATTTCAAGATATTCGCTGTGGTCTGCAATAAGATTAGGGCAGGGAGTAGGTGCAAGGCATTTCTTTCCTGCACAAAGTCCGAGCTTTTTCTGCTTTTCACAGGCAGGTCCTCTGAAGTTTGCGGAAGGGCCTCCGACATCGTGAATATAACCTTTAAATCTCGGATCAGCGGTAAGAATCTTTGCTTCTTCCATAATTGATTCACGGCTTCTGCTTGTAACAAATCTTCCCTGATGGAATGCAAGAGCGCAGAAATTACATCCTCCGAAGCAGCCACGGTTGTGGTTTATGGAGAAAAGTACTTCCTCAATAGCGGGAACACCGCCGACTTTTTGATAAATAGGGTGGAAATCACGCATATACGGAAGTGCAAAAATCTCGTCAAGCTCGCTCTGATTAAGAGGAGCGGCAGGAGGATTTTGAACAAGCATCATATTGCCATGACGCTGAATTATCTTCTTGCCACGGATATGATCCTGCTCGTCCTGCTGTTTTCTTGTGGCAACAGCATAATCCGTTTTGCTTGCACAAACCTTCTCAAAGGAAGGACATTCAACAGCCGGGCCGGGTTCATATTCATTAACGGGAACAAGATAGCAGGTTCCTCGTATATCCGTCATGGTAACGGGATATTCTCCATTGTTGAGTCTTTCGGCAATTTCAAGGGTCTGTCGTTCACCCATTCCGTATGAAAGAATATCGGCACCGGAATCCACAAGAACAGAGGGCATAACCTTATTTTCCCAATAATCATAGTGGGCAAATCTGCGAAGAGAAGCCTCAATTCCACCGATTATTACGGGAACATCGGGATAAATGGATTTGATTTTTTTACTGTAAACAGTAACAGCCCTATCGGGACGCAAACCGATTTTTTTGCCCGGGGAATAAGCATCCTCATGACGCTTTCTTTTCGCTACTGTATAATGTGCTACCATGGAGTCGATATTTCCTGCGGAAACAAGGAATCCAAGGCGCGGCTTGCCGAATTTAGTAAAATCATAGCTGTTTTTCCAATCGGGCTGAGCAAGAACCGCAACTCTGTAACCTCTGCTTTCAAGAAGTCGAGTGAGTATTGCAGGGCCGAAGGACGGGTGATCAACATAGGCGTCACCGGTGACAAAAACGAAATCGACCTCGTCCCAACCTCTTTTTTTCATATCTTCTTTATTGATAGGCAAAAAAGGCATTATAATACCTCCAAAATATACTTAATCTATTATATTCTAACATAAAACTATAAAATATAAAAGAGTTTTGTCTTTAAATTCAAACAAAAATCAACCAAAATATATGATTTTGCATTTCACATTAAAATTAACTTAACAGAATGTTTATTGACTTGAAACAAAAAAGAGAATAAACTATAAACAGAAACTAAAGGAGGTTTTAGAATGAAAAAGATTTTTTCTGCGCTTTGCGCTTATTTTATGACTTTTACTTTATCGGTAAATGCTTTTGCAGGTGCTCCTGTACTTTTTGAAGAAACAAACGGAATTATCAATACCGGAGGCGAAGGCCTTGGACTTATGATAGGAGCGGGTGCTCTTGCGGTACTTGCCGTAGGCGGAATTATTCTTTTCTTTGTTACGGGAAAGAAGAAATAAATTAAAATATTCTAATATAACAAAAAGAAAACCTGATTTTCACAGCTGTGAAAATCAGGTTTTTTGTTTTAAAATACTATTTTAGCTGAGAAGATTAAATCCCATAATAACAATACCGAGTATTACAAGAATAATACCTGTTGCTCTGTTAAGAGTTTTAGGCTGTGCCTTATTTGCAAATACAGCTGCAATTCTTGCCCACAAAAGGGTGAAAAGCATACAAAGCACCAAAACCATAATATCAGGAGCACCGCCTATTGCAAAATGAGAAACCGCACCGGTCAATGCGGTAAATGTCATAATAAAAACACTTGTACCAACTGCGGTTTTAAGCTCATATCCCATAACGCTTGTCAATATCAAAAGCATCATCATTCCACCGCCTGCACCGACAAATCCGAAGATAAATCCTATAATACTGCCACAGAGGATAGATTGTATAGCACGCTTTTTCGCAGAAGTCTGTCCCATTGCCTCCTTGGTGGTCATAACAGGACGAACAATGAATTTTATTCCGAGAATGAAAGTCATAAATACCGAGAAGCTACCCATTGTTGAAGAGGGAACAAGGCTTGCAATATAGCTTCCTACTGCGGTAAAAAGAAGTACACTGACCATCATTATAAGACCGTTTTTTATATCGAGATTTTTATTTTTATGATATGTGTATGCGGAGGCTGCGCTTGCAAGAACATCGGATGCTAACGCAATTCCGACAGCTATGTAAGGGTCCATATCCAAAAATGTCATAAGCACAGGGCTGATTACCGCTGCGGCACTCATTCCTGCAAAACCCGTACCGAGTCCTGCGCCCATTCCCGCAAAAAATGTTACTAAAACAGTTATTAAAGTTTGCATAAATTATTATTTTTCCTCCAAAATTTCATTAAGATTTCCCTCGATAATATCCATTGCCGCCATAAAATCTTTGCGGATTTCGCTGTCCATATTAGCGAAAAGCCTTTCCGAAAAAGCTTGCTGAAGAAGGCGACCCTGCCTGATTATATCGTTTGCTTTTTCGGTACAAAGAAGATTTGTCTTTCGACGGTCACCCTTTACAGGCTGTCGAATAAGATATCCCTCCTGCACAAGGTGCTCAACATTTACGGAAACCAAATTAGCTTTAATATTTCTGATTTCCACAATTTCGCTTGCTGTTTTATATTCAGGGTTGTTTCCGAGAAACATAAGTATGTCAAACGCTGTTTGAGAAATATCCAATTCCTTACAAAGAGGTTTGCAAGCATCAGAATAAGCGGATAAAAGCTTTCTGAAAATCGCAATATTAAAAAACATAAAAAAGCTCCTCCGATTCAAAAATACTTCGTTTGTGAATAGTTCATTTTTGAAATATTTTAGCATAACATAGCTTTGCTGTCAAGTACACAGAAACTATTTAAACGCAAAACAAAAAGGCGAAAGCAAGTGCTTTCGCCTTTTTTATAATGAATTCAGCTTAATTATTTTCTTCGGTGGATTTATATGTTTCGGGAGAAATTTCCTTGATTTTTTCGCTTAAAGCGAAAAAATCCTCCATAGCAGCAGGTTTTTGATTAGGATTGCGCAGAATTGCCGCAGGATGGAATGTTCCCATAACAAGGCGGCCGTCTTTTTCAATCAACTGTCCATGCTCTTTAGTTACCTTAAAATTAGGATCAATAAATCGAATTGCGGCAACTCTTCCAAGACATACTATTATTTTAGGGTCAATAAGTTCAATTTGCTCTTTGAGCCATTCACGACAAGCAGCAACTTCCTCCTCTTCGGGATCACGGTTTTTAGGAGGACGACATTTTACCATATTAGCAATATAGATGTTTTTTTCGCGGGAAAGATCCACCACGGAAAGCATTTTGTCAAGGAGCATACCGCCTCTTCCGACAAAAGGTTCTCCTTTAAGATCCTCATTTTCGCCGGGGCCTTCTCCGATAAAAAGAATATCCGCATGAGGATTTCCCACACCGAAAACCACATTATTGCGTGTTTCGCAAAGTTTGCATTTGCTGCAGCTGAGACAGCGAGCTCGAAGCTCATCAAGGGACATGAGAACACCTCCGGAAAGTAATAAAAATATAATACAACAAACCGAAGGATTTATCAAGTGTCAGATGAGCCTTATAAAATCCGCATTAGCAAAACCTACAGTACCGTTATAATTTACTGTGTACCAGTTATTTTTATTTCCGAGCACCGTGAGCACGGATCCGTTAGGCGCAGAAGATATAACCCTGCCGTCGGTGCTCGGAAAATTTCTTATATTCAAATTTCCGCTTTGTAAAGCTACTTTTCCCGTTTGAGGAGTCATAGGAGGAACCAGAGGAAGACCGAAATATTCTGTCATGGAAAGAGCAAGTTTTTCAGCTATCTGCTCAAGATTTGATGTAATCCAGTTGGCATCGTCAACATTATCGTGGTATGCAATTTCCACGAGCACCGCCGGTGCTCGTGTTCGGGTAACTTCTCCGAGAATGGTTGTAGACTGTGCTCGTGCACCTTCGGGATATGGATAAATGGTGCTCAAATTTTCGGAAATGAGCACAGCGGCTCTCTTTCCGTTAACGCTGTTAGGTGAATAGAAAGCTATAATTCCCTGAAATTCACCGTAGCGCCCTTCGGGTGCTGCATTTGAGTGAAGTGCCAAATGAAAATCATAATTTCCGCTGTTCGATGCACGAATAGATGAACCTGCGGTCATTTGAGGAGCGTTGCGGCTAAAGCGTATACCGCTTGAAATAAGCCAAGGTTCAAGCTCATCTGCAAGAAGATTCATCCAATATTCCTCTGAACCACCAGTAACATAGGTGTAAGCCTCCTGAGTTGAGGGACTTAAATATATAATGGGCATATTTCTACCTCCGAAAATTCAGTATACTATAATTTTACGCTAAGAGCAGAGGATTTGTGAAACAAAATCGCCCACATCATTAAAAAATTATCAAAAAAACAGAAAATCCCTTTATTTTATATAATATTAACTTCTATAGTAAAATATAAAATGTTATTAA
>CAZEKU010000010.1:0-19447 GCA_964512935.1 uncultured Oscillospiraceae bacterium
TTTTCTATGAGTCATAATTTCGCCGACGCTTCTGTCGTCAAACTCAAAGATATTGTTTATCATTTCCTTTTCGCTTTCCTCGATAGTACCTTTTTCATCGGCAGCATCGAGCATCATGCGAATATTTTCCTCTGTTGCCTGCTCGGGTTCTTCATTTGGGTTGATACCTAAAATTCTGAGCACAACATTTGTTGAGGAGCTTAAAAGATATACAAAAGGTCTAAATGCTTTATAGCAGAAGGAAAGTGTTCCCGCTATGGCATAAGATATCTTTTCGGGATAGTGCATTGCAATACGTTTCGGAACAAGTTCACCTAAAACAAGAGAAACATACGAAAGCAAAACGGTAAGTACAAAAACGGTTATTCCGTGAATAAGGTTAGGGTCGAGCGGTAAATGTTCCGCTAAGAAATTTGCAACCGGGTCCGCATATACATCCGCTGCAACTGCTGATGATAAAAGTCCCGAAAGGGTTATGGCAACCTGTATGGTTGCAAGAAAATTGTTCGGCTTTTCGGTCAGTTTTGTTAATATTCTCGCTTTTCTGCTTCCATCCTCTGCATCATGACGCAATTTTGCATCATTGAGAGAAATTACGGCGATTTCGCTCATTGCGAAAAACGCATTGATAAAAATAAGTGCAAATACTAAGATAATGGCCATAGGACTGCCGGGGTCATCCATTAGAATGTTTCCTCCAATACTTCTAAAATTATATAATAGTGTTTATTACTATATATTATATCACAAGTTCTGTCAATAGCGCAAATTTGTTCTTTTTGTTCAATATTTCTTGACCTTATCAAAAAATCGTGTTATGATATTCAGGTAAATCTAATATTCGGAGAGTTGTCCGAGTGGTCGAAGGTGCAGCACTCGAAATGCTGTGTAGGTAACTACCTAGGGTTCGAATCCCTAACTCTCCGCCAAAAAGTCCTCGAAAGAATTTCTTTTGAGGACTTTTTATTTTGCCAATAAAACAGCAGTTGTTTTATAAAAAATTCAATTATGCGAATAGAAATAATTTCGGATAACAGCTTGATGTTTTCATAAAAAGGAGTATACTTTTTTTATCAAACATAAAATACAATCTCCCACTGACGATAGATTCCATTCTTTGCCATTGAGGATCTGAAAGAGATTTATAATCAAAACAAATAATCGTTTTTGGAGGTGTAATATGGGATTTGTCGAATCGTACAAGCATCTTGAAAAATTATGTGGTGAAGTTTTAAATGACGATCGACGCATATCGGCATATATTGATGAAATGCTTAATACGCCTCGTGGCACATATCTTGTAAGTGGTTGGGATAATGACTTAAAAAAACTTAAACATTACCGCTGGATAAGAAACCAAATATCGCACGAACCGGATTGCACCGAGGACAATATGTGTGAATCGGGCGATGCCGAGTGGTTAGATGATTTTTATTCACGCATTATGAATCAAACCGACCCTCTGACTTTGTATGCCAAAGCGACTAAGCCAAAACCCGTACGAAAACCGCTACAAAAATATGAACCTGTGCAAAAACCGGTACCAAAATATGAACCGATACAAAAAGCTACACAAATCTATACGCAGGAAACTTATACATATTCCAAGCCTGTAAAAAACAAGAAAAAATCATCAAAGCCTATCGGTTGCATCGTGTTCGGTATTTGCGTTTTAGCTATTATTGCGGTGATTCTTTTGATTTTAGGAACAATAATTTTCGTAGGTGAGATGTGGCACCGCTGACATTACGGGTACTTGAATGAAATTTGGATTTTAGAAATATAACCAGAGTAATGTCATATAACTCTCCGCCAAAAAGTCCTCGAAAGAATTTCTTTTGAGGACTTTTTTATTTACTGCGGAAGCACGGATCGTGGCTTGCTGCTTTAACGAGAAATTTGTCGAAAAAAGGCGATATATCACTCAAGCTATAATATTTTGCGGATTTTGGCGCATAATATTATGATATATAAGAGGTGATATATTAATGAAAACCAAGTTCGAAATTCTTGGCCAAAACATAAGAATATGCAGATCCGCAAAAGGTTGGAGCCAAGAAGAACTATCCGGACTTGCAAATATTACACCTTCCCACCTTGGACATATTGAACGAGGTGACGGCAACCCAACATTCAGCACCTTACTTTCGATTTGCGAGGCGCTTCAAATAGATATTGTTGAGCTTGTTAAAGACGATGCAAATGATGCTTTGGATACAAAAGGTTTAAATCTTGATAAACTTCAAAGAAAGTTCTCCGAACTTTCTTCAACAAGGCAGCGCGAAATTTATGGTATTTTAAAAACAATGATTTCCTGGAGCGAAAATGAATAGTTAAAAGGGACGGCTACGCCGTCCCTTTTTTAGTAGAAAAGTTTTCTTATGCTATTTCTTTCGGTAAGTGCAGCGCTGTATTGGACATTTGTATATCCGATATCCGGTGTTGCAAAGCGTTTTAAAAGAAGTTCCACAGCCTTTTTGCCCATTTCCTGCGACGGCTGCTCAAGAGTTGTTATGCTTATTCCGCTTCCGAGCAAAATCGGTACAGGGTTAAGAGCAATTATACTTAAATCATCAGGAATTTTTTTGCCAAGTTGCTGAAATTTCGCTACAAAGCCCGTACATTGCTCACTACTTAAAATATATAAAGCGGTAAAATCTGCCCTTTTGTTTACCAAATATTCTGCAAAATCAGAGCCTCCGGAATAGGAATTAGGTCTTAAAAAAACACTTTTTTCAGCTTGTGCAAAAGATAAACCGGATTCCACCAGCGCATTCATAAATCCTACCTTCTCATCACGGGTGTTAGTGGATTCAATATCCGTGCTCAAAAGCGCAATGCGCTGATGTCCCATTTTTTGAAGATAGTGTACCGCTGTCTGCGCAGAATCAAAATGAGCAAGCTGTACAGAGTCATAATTTATACCATCAATCTTTCTGTTAAGCATAACAACCGGTATCGGTATTTCACTCAGCATTTTACGATATTCCGGACTGTCAAGTGCGGTAACAAAGATAATTCCAACATATCCCTCTCTGCAAGCCATCATAATATATTCTTTTTCAACATCTATATCTCCGTTGCTGCTGCAAAGCACCATCGTAAGGTGACTATGATTAAGAGCCTCTGCTACACCCGAAATAAGTGAAGCGAAAAGCGAATATGTAAAATCATCCACAACAACAAGAACGCTGTTGCGCTTTTCTTCGGATATTTCAGAGCCGTTCAGCTCAACCCCGAGTTCACGCATTGCTTTATAAACCTGATTCGCAAGATGCGGTTTAACAATTTCCGGATTATTAAAAACCCTTGAAACTGTTGCGCAGGAAACACCTGCGTATTTTGCTATTTCTTTTTGTGTCACCTGCATTTATATCATCCTTCGTAATCTTAAATAGTATAAAAGAATATTAACACATATTTCTGAAAAATGGAATAGTAAAATTTCAGAAATTTCAAAAAATTATCAGTGTTTCGTGAAAAAATTATAAAACCATATTCGACAAAATGCACATTTATTTTTTAATTTTCTATGCTAAATTACCAAAGATTGAAACAATTTCTGAAATAACTGAAATATTATTGAAATGTTCATTTCAAATGTGTTATCTTATAAACACAATAGATCGATCGAAAATTTTTATATGAAAGGAATTGAAACAATGGAGTATATAAATGTTCGTGGACTCGACAAACCGGTACCGAAACTTATTTTCGGTACCGCATGGTTCACCCTTGATGCTGAAGAAGAAGCTCATAAAATGATGGACCTTTATGTCGAAAAGGGCGGTACTATGATAGATACCGGACGCTATTACGGAAAAGGCAACGGTATTGCAAAAAGTGAAGAGGTGCTCGACCGTTGGCTTCGCAGCACAAAGGTAAAACGTGAAGATATTATGATCTCCGACAAATGCTGCAACTGCCTTATCGACAGAAAAGGCAGACTCCACGAGGAATTTGTAAGAGTAAGTCCTACTTTTATTCAAGAGGACCTTATGTACAGCCTTGACCGTGTAGGCGTTGACTATTTTGACCTTTACCTTATTCACAGAGACGATCCTCATGTACCGGTTGAGGCCCTTATGGATAAAATGGAAGAACTTCGCATTGCAGGCTATTTCAAAGCTTACGGTGTAAGCAGCTGGCAACCCTCTCGTCTTAAAGAGGCAATGGATTACTGCAAACGCATGAATTACCGTGGACCTTCCGTCAGCAGTCCCGAATACAGCCTTGTTCATGCACAGTATAATCGTTGGCCCGGAACTTGGTATGCCGATGACGAATATGCACAGTGGCATAAAGAGAACAATATTTCTCTCTTTGCTTGGGCAGCACAGGGTGCAGGATTCTTTGTTGACCCGCTCCTTCCTGCATATGATCCTAATACAGCACCTATGGCAACAAAGGAATCTTTCCTCACCGAAGAAAACTTCGAGCGCAGGAGAAGAGCTCTTGAACTTGCAAAAGTTCGTGGCTGCAGCGGCACTAATATTGCCCTTGCATATGTTCTTTCACAGGATCTTCCTCTTGCAGCACAGATAGGCCCGCAAAATCAATGGGAACTTGAGGACTGCATAAAAGCAATGGAAGAAATCAAACTTTCTCAGGCAGAGATTGAATATCTTCAGCTTAAGAGAGAAACATGGGAAGACTAACCTTTTCATAATAAATACCCCAACACCAAAATAAGCGCCGCTTTTTTGATGCGGCACTTATTTTGGCCAATAATTCGTTAATTTAATAACAAAGTAGAGAGGGAAACATAATGGAAAAGAAAAAATTTAAGTTTCATTACGGATATATCGTTCTTTTTGCAACGATAATTATGAATGTATATTACGCCTGTTCTTACAGCGTAGTAAGTCAGTTTATGGCACCTATTCTTGAGACTTTCCCGGAGATAACAAGAACTCAGTTCTCACTTGTTTTCTCCATTCATTCACTTTCAAGCGCACTTTATCTCACTCAGTTTGGTAAAGTTACAAAGCTTCTTCAAAACGAGAATGTACCCATTCTCGGTGGCCTTGGCTTAGCAGCCGGATTCTTTATCTATTCCACCACAAGCAATCTTTATGTATTCTACGCAGCAGCATTCCTTGTAGGTCTTTGCGCAGCATTCTTCTCCTCCGCTATTACCATCACCCTTATCAACAGATGGTTTGCTAAAGGTCAGGCAACCCTTTTGGCAGTTTCCATGACCGTAGGTGCACTCGGCGGTACTGTAGGCAGCAAAATTGTAGGTTCCGCAATAGGCGAGCTTGGATATTCCGCAACTCTCCGCTATCTTGCAATCGGTATGGTTGCTGTAGTTATCGTTGTTCGTGCTCTTCTCAGAAAAGACCCTGCAAAACTCGGTATCACTCCTTGTTTCGCAGACGAAGCACCTGTAAAAACCGAAAGTGAAAAGAAAGAACTTCCCGGAATTACTCTTAAAGAAGCTCTTAAAACATATAACTTCTATGCTATTCTCGGTGTATTCCTTATATTTGGTATGTGCTTCTATGCTACCTATTCAAACCTTTCCGTTTATATGTCCGACCTTGGTTTCGACTCTACCCTTGTAGGTTCGATTTTCGGTGTAATTTTCCTTGTTAACGCTATCACCATGATTCCCGGCGGTGCAATTGCAGACTGGCTTGGTTCAAGAATTACCATGATAACCCTTATCTGCGCATTTATCGCTTGCGTTGCTATTATGGCATTCACTACTCCCTCCGCAACCCTTATGTACATCGTATGTATTCTTATGGGTATCGCATATCTCTTCCCGAAAGTACTTTCCTGCGCAATGGTAACCTCCGCTTTCGGACCTAAGGATGCTGCATCCTTCACCGGTTGGATTCAGTCTATGATCTGTATCGGTGCATTTATCGGAAGCCCTGCTCTTAATGCAGTATATGACATGACCGGTTCTTACAGCGGTGCATTTATTGTTATGATCCCTGTAATGATAGTTTGTGCTGTTCTTGGATTTACAGGTATCAAAAAAGTAAAAGGTTGGTAATTTTATGCAAATTTTAGGTATCATCCTCGGCTTTGCAATACTTATATATGTAACTTATAAAAACTGGTCGGTATATCTCGCAAGCTTTCTTGCCTCGGTTGCTGTAATTCTCTGTGCAGGACTTCCCTTCACCGAGACTATTGCCTCCTCCTACATAGGTGGAATCGGTGCAATTTTCACAAATCTTTTTGGAATGTTTATGTTCGGCTCTGTAATGGCAAAAATTTATGCCGTAAGCGGAGCTGCCTCATCCATTGCGGAAACGCTTTGCAATACATTCCTCAAAAATTCCGGTTCTGAACAGAAAAAGCAAATAATGGGTATTTTGGTTGTAATTTTCGCTTCCGCAATAATCTGTTACGGCGGAATTAACGCTGCAATAGTAATTATAACCATCTATCCTATCGCCCTTGCTGTTTTTGAAAAATGCAATATTCCAAAACGCTTTGCACCCGGAGTTATACTCGGCGGAAGCTGTACTTTTGCATTAAGCGGCCCCGGTGCGCCTCAGCCTACAAATATGATACCTTGTCAAATTCTCGGAACAAGCTCTACCGTAGGACTTATTCCCGGTATTGTGGGTATTGTTGTTGAGGTTCTTATCATGGTTTTTGTGCTCAACAAAATGATAAACAAGGCAAAAGCAAATGGTGAAAACTTTGCTTACGGGCCGAAAGACAGTGTTTCTGTTCAAAATAAAAAGGTACCCGGTTTTTGGATATCGCTGATTCCTCTTATTGTGCTTTTTATTATGTTTAATGTATTCTCCGTAAACATAATTTTCTGCACACTTATTTCATCCGTTCTTTCCATAGTTCTTTTCTATCCCTGTATGGAAAAAGATAAAATAAGAGGATATGTAAATGACGGATTTATTTCGGCACTTACCCCTGTCGGAAGTATCGGTGCTGTTTTCGGATTTGCATCCTGCGTTCAAAAAGTACCTGCTTTCCAAAATATTGTAGATACTGTCCTTGGAATTGAAACAGATCCTCTGATTCTTTGTGTGATTTCGGTAGCATTTCTCTGTGCGCTCACCGGAGGTTCCACTACCGGACAGCAAATTGTACTTCCCATTGTAAAACCTATTTTGGAATCAAAGGGCCTTTCTGTCGATGTTATGCACCGCATTGCGACTTTTTCCGCAACAACTTTGGATTCGCTTCCGCACAGCGGAACTATTCTTATGACGGTTACACATGCTGACCTTAAAATGAAAGATGCCTATCCCGCAATTTTCGTTACAACAACCCTTGCAACCACCGCTGCTACTGCTGTGGTAACTGTTTTGCTCAGCCTTTTCCCCTGGATGGCATAACCCCTTTTCTGTTTACATAGCGTCTATGCTCAGCCTGCCACAGGTTGAGCATAGCATAAAGCCCCTTTGCTTTAGCAAAGGGGCTTTATGTTATTTTGAATATAAATTTTTAAAGCTCGATATCAAGCTCCACCGGACAATGGTCAGAGCCGAAAACCTCCGGATGAATTTTAGCATCGGTTATTTTATCCTTTATGCTGTCGCTTACGATAAAATAGTCGATTCTCCATCCCGCATTTTTCTCCCTTGCGTGGAACATATAGCTCCACCATGAATAGGCATCGGTTTTATCCGGATAGAGATAGCGGAAAGAATCGGTAAAACCCGCTCCGAGAAGTTCCGTCATTTTGGAGCGTTCCTCATCTGTAAAACCTGCGTTTCCTCGGTTTGTTTTGTAATTTTTAAGGTCAATTTCCTCATGGGCGACATTCATATCACCGCAAATTATTACAGGCTTATGTTTATCGAGGGATACAACATATTCTCTGAAACAGTCCTCCCAATCCATTCGGTAATCAAGGCGTTCAAGATCACGCCTTGCATTCGGGACATAAACATCAACCAAATAAAAATCCGGGTATTCAAGGGTGATAACTCTGCCCTCATGGTCATGGCGTTCGATATCAATACCGTAATTTACGGAAATAGGTTCTTGTTTTGCAAAAATTGCGGTACCGGAATAGCCTTTTTTCTCTGCGCTGTTCCAAAAGCGGTGATATCCCGGAAGTTCAAAGCTAATTTGATCCGGCTGCAATTTTGTTTCCTGTAAACAAAAGAAGTCCGCATCCATTTCATTGAAGGAATCCATGAACCCTTTTCCCATGCAGGCACGAAGTCCGTTTACATTCCATGATACGAATTTCATAAAATGCACTCCTTTTATGCGTGGTAAAGCTTTTTATTGCGATATTTGGGCTCACAGGTCAAATTAAGTCCGAGCTTTTTAAAGGTTTGAGTATCAACCTGTGAAAGTATTACTGTGGAATGGCATTCGCATCCTCGAAGTTCTTCAAGGCAGGCAAGAGCCTTTGCTGCATCCGGATTTTTAGGTGTACTTACAGCAAGCGCAAGCAAAACCTCATCAAGATGGAGTCTTGCATTATTATTTCCGAGATGTTTCTTTTTAAGCTCCTCTACAGGATTCATAACAAGGGGGTCTATTATATCTACGGAATCGTCTATTCCCGCAACCTCTTTAAGAGCATTGAGGAGCATTGCCGCAGATGAACCGAGCAGGGAGCTTGTTTTTCCGACGACAATTTTACCGTTTCTAAGCTCTATTGATGTGGCAGGCATACCGGTTTCATCCGCTTTTGCAAGTGCTGCCGCAACAACGGGTCTATCCTCAATACTTACCCCTGCACGCTCCATAAGAAGCTCTATGCGGAGCATAGGATTTTCATCGCATTTTCCCTGTCTGAAATCGCAGGCCGCCTCATAGAAACGGCGGATTATCTCCTGCTTTGCAGCCTCACGCACTACCTCGTCATCGCTTATGCAGTTTCCTACCATATTTACGCCCATATCCGTAGGAGATTTATAGGGGCTTTCTCCGAGGATTGTTTCGAAAATTCGGTTGAGCACAGGGAAAACTTCGATATCACGGTTATAGTTTACGGTTTTTTCACCGTATGCCTCAAGGTGATAATGGTCTATCATATTGACATCGTCAAGATCGGCTGTTGCTGCCTCATAAGCAAGGTTGACGGGATGAGTAAGGGGCAAATTCCATATGGGGAAGGTTTCAAATTTTGCATAACCCGCTTTCACTCCACGCTTATTCTCATGGAAAAGCTGTGAAAGGCAAGTTGCCATTTTTCCACTTCCGGGACCCGGTGCGGTAACGACTACAAGAGGTCTTTCGGTTTCAATATAATCATTCTTTCCGAATCCGTCATCGCTTACAACGAAGTTTACATCCATGGGATAGCCCTCTATCGGGTGATGGATATAGCTTTTTATTCCAAGGGAATTGAGCTTTGTGCGGAAGGCATCCGCTGCTCTTTGACCGGAATACTGAGCTATTACGACACTTCCGACATAGAGTCCAAGTGCCGAAAAAGCGTCAATAAGTCTTATTACTTCAAGGTCATATGTAATTCCAAGGTCACCACGAACCTTGTTTTTTTCGATATCAGTGGCATTGATAACAATAATTATCTCAGCTTGATCTTTCATCTCGCAAAGAAGCTTTACCTTTGAATCATAGGCAAAGCCCGGAAGCACCCTTGATGCATGGAAATCATCAAAAAGCTTTCCGCCGAATTCAAGATAAAGCTTTCCGCCGAATTCATCAATGCGCTCCTTTATTTTTTCGGATTGCATCCTGAAATATTTTGCGCTGTCAAAACCGATTTTCTGCATATTTCCCCCTGTTTGCTCGAATTATATTTTTGAAAAGAATATTAAGTTTGTGTAAAAAGTGGTGACAAAAGTAAAGAAATCCGCTATAATTACCTTTGTAATCATTTTTACAAAACACTACCTATAAATATAAACCTATTTGCTTTTTCAGTCAATAAAAAGAAACTGTTAAAAGCAACAAATTTTATTTTGGGAGGACAAAAATGGCAAAAAAAATTCTTTCCGCTTTGCTTTGCGCTGTTATGCTTATTTCATTTTCCGGATGCTCTCCTGCGGAGATTGTAAGTGGATGGCTTGACGATGTAAGCGCACTTATTCCTAATGATATTGAGCTTATTATTGCACAGATTTTCGGAACCGAAATAAATACCGAAGAACATGATATTGTTTTCTCCGAAGGCTATGTAAATATGCTCAAAAACGGAACCTATTGCCTCAGATACACTCTTTCCGACGGAACCGAGGTAACTTATGGAAGCAACGGAATCCGTACCGGCTCGACCTATCCCGAATATGTAAATTCCACCTCATCCGAACCTCAATACGATGAAAACGGAAATGAAATTACGGTTTCCGTTCCTCAGGAACATATAATTCTTTCAAACGGAACCTATTATTACATCGACGATGCTCAGGCAAAAATGTTCACTGTAAATCCGGATAACTATAAGGCTGTTCCGTTTGAAATTTCCACAGATAACATAAACCTTTCGGCTATCGGTGAGGAAAATTTCGGCGATAGACTTTGCCGTTTTGAGCGTTATTCCACCTCAAGCGGCGATATAACCTTTTATTTTGACAGCACCGTTCTTTTCGGTTTAAAGGTTGAACAGGGTGAAACCGTTATTATCGAAAACATAGTTACTTTTACTAAGTATCTCAATCATTCTTTGGTTTCAATGCCCGATTCCTATACTATAGTTCAGTATTGGACACCTTAAAATAAAAATTTCGGCGGAGATTTTCTCCGCCGTTTTTTATTTTCGGAATTTTTTAAGCTCCTTTTGCATAGGCTTGTACAAAACAAAAGGAAGTGGAATCTATATGTCTAAATTTCGCACTGCTATAATTACATTCACTCTTACGCTTATTTTTTTCTTACCTATTTTTACCGTTCAAAAAAGCTCTTTTCCCGAAAAAGAAAATGAGCCTTTATCGAGCGAAAGCTCCTCCTCTGCTTCAGAAAGCACACCTGAAAGCTCAGGTGAATTTCCGAAAGGCAGTTTTCGCATTTTCGACCTTGAAACGGAAACTGTTTCGGAGGTTTCGTATGAGGATTATGTAAAAGGCGCAATTGCATCGGAGATGGGTGCGGATTTTGAATTTGAGGCACTTGTTGCTCAAGGAGTTGCAGCTTTCAGCTGCGGACTTTATCAGCAAAATATTCATTTTGCCGCAGATTATGATTTTTCCGCAGCACCATCAAAAAAATTAGGATATATTACCGCAAAAACCGCTATGGAAATATACGGAAATGATTTTGATGAAAAATGGAAAATTATAACCTCTGCTGCCGAAAAAGCAATGAAATATGTGCTTACTTATGAGGGCGAGCCCGCTCTTGCGGTTTATCATGCAATTTCCTGCGGAAAAACCGAAAGTGCAGAAAATGCATGGGGTGGAAAGGTACCGTATCTTGTTTCGGTTGAAAGTCCCGGCGACACGCTTTCAAAGGATTTTGAAAGCGTTGTAACTCTTTCATATGATACGGTGCTCACTTTGCTAAACAAAAACGGCGCAGGACTTTCCGGTAAATCGCCCGAAAATTGGTTTTCCGATGCTGTGCTCACCGATGCGGGTTATGTTGATAAAATCATCATAGGCGCCGCTACTTTTTCCGGCGAAAAAATCCGCAGTATGTTTTCACTTCGCTCCGCAGCTTTTGAAGCTGAATATAAAAACGGTGAATTTATTTTCACCGTTTACGGCTACGGTCATGGGGTAGGACTTTCACAGGTAGGCGCACAATATATGGCAAAAAACGGTGCCTCATTTGAAGAAATTCTTGCACATTATTATCCTAACACCGAGCTTCGTGAATACAGCTGAGGCGGATTTTATTTTTATAACAAGCAAAAAAAGCGGTTTTTAACCGCTTTTTTGTTACAATTTGTATAATTTATCTTCCTTTATACGCTCTGATAAGTGCTTTTTTGCAAACAGGTGCTAAAAGTACTGATATTACAACCGCAAAAATCGCATTTATTCCGGATGTTATGATTTTTGTACCGCAGGCAACAAATGCCGCATCCGCTGCACTTCCCTCAATGATAAGAGTGATGAACGATTTACCTATATGCAGTAACATATAGGTGAGCGCACCGCTTACCGCACCGATTATATTTTTCTTTGTATTTGTACCGTCATTTCCGCCTATGTTTGAAACAAATCCGCATACATACGACATTGCAAAGAAAAACGCAAAGGTGAAAGGTGCTCCTACAACAAATGCAGGCTGAGTTATATCGAACATTGCAGAGCCTATTCCTGCGGCAAGTCCGCCCTTTGTTTTTCCGAAGAGCATTGCTCCCAAAAGACAGATTGCATTGCCCATTTTAAGCTGTGTAGGGCCTGCAGGAGTAGGAATCGGGCCTATCTTGAGAAAATATGTTGCCACAAAAACAAGCGCCGCAAGGACTCCTATTTCAGCGAGATCTTTAATTGTAAACCTATTTTTTTCGGACAATGTCTTTCGCCTCCGCTTTTTAAACTAAATGAATTATATTCCGTTTTTCGGTAGGATTCAAATTTTCAAAAGTTTGATTTTTTATTTTTAGTTTTGTTAAAAAACCACATTGAAAATAAAATTTTAATGGGTTTACTGTTAATTTTGACAGATTTTATCATTCGATTTTTATTCACCGAAAATTGCCATCGTCAGTTTTTACAAATACTTGATTTTAAAGCCTTTTTAAAATAGTAAAAAGGTAGAAACGCTTTTCTTTAAGGCAAACTGCATAACAGCGAAGTTTTTAAAATAGCTTTTTTGCCGCAAAATTTTAATATTCTTATATAGCCCTATCCTTTTAGTTAAACAAATTGCCGAACCGACCCTTTTTTCCTTGAAAATTAAAGCATTTTATTATATATTTAATATGAAGTAAATTCGGCTTCCCTTTTAATGTTTTTTAATAATTTCCATAGAAAGGATGTTGTTCTCATGAACACTGCCAACAAAATGTCCGTAAAGGACATAGATGTAGCCGGTAAAAAGGTCCTTGTACGCTGCGATTTTAATGTACCGCTTAAAGATGGTGTTATCACTAATGATAAAAGAATCGTAGCCGCTCTTCCCACCATCAATTATCTCAGAGATAAGGGTGCAAAGGTAATTCTTTGTTCTCATCTCGGTCGTCCTAAGGGCGAATGGCTTTCGGAATTTTCTCTTGCTCCTGTTGCAAAAAGACTCTCCGAACTTCTCGGCTGTGAAGTAAGAATGAGCAAGGATGTTATAGGCGAAGATGCAAAGGAAATTTCAAACACCATTAAAGACGGCGAAGTCGCTCTCCTTGAAAATGTCCGTTACTATAAAGAGGAAACAAAAAACGATCCTCAATTCGCAAAGGAGCTTGCCTCCCTTGCTGAAATTTTCGTAAACGATGCTTTCGGCACAGCACATCGTGCTCATGCCTCCACCGCAGGCGTTTCGGATTATCTTCCCGCAGTTTGCGGTTTCCTTATTCAAAAGGAAATCGAAGTTATGGGCAAGGCTCTTGATGACCCCGAAAGGCCCTTTGTTGCAGTTCTCGGCGGTGCAAAGGTATCCGATAAAATCGGCGTTATAACAAATCTTCTCGACAAAGTTGATACCCTTATTGTAGGCGGTGCAATGGCATACACTTTCCTTAAAGCTAAGGGCAAAAATGTCGGAACCTCTCTTTGCGAGGATGATAAACTTGAACTTGCAAAGGAGCTTCTTTCTAAAGCAAATGAAAAGGGTGTAGCCCTTCTTCTTCCCGTTGACCATATTGCAGCGGATAAATTCGATGAAAACGCAGAGCCTGTTTCGGTTGAATCCGAGGATATTCCCGACGGTCTTATGGGAATGGATATCGGCCCTAAAACCATTGAACTCTTTAAATCCGCTATTGTAAATGCCAAAACCGTAATTTGGAATGGCCCTATGGGTGTTTTTGAATTTAAGAATTTTGCAAACGGTACCTTTGCTGTTGCAAACGCTATCGCAGACACCCCCTGCGTTTCAATCATAGGCGGAGGCGATTCAGTCGCTGCTGTTACAAAACTCGGTTTTGCGGATAAAATGACTCATATATCCACCGGTGGCGGTGCCTCTCTTGAATTTCTTGAGGGACTTGAGCTGCCCGGAATAGCCGCTCTCAATAATAAATAATCAGTGAAAGGAAGCTTTATATATGAACAGCTCCAAACGCAATACAGTTATCGCAGGCAACTGGAAAATGAATAAAACCCGCAGCGAGGCAAAGGCTCTTATTGAAGAACTTCTTCCTCTTGTAAAAGACGCCGACTGCTCCGTTGTAATATGCACACCCTATCTTGACCTTGAAACAGCTGTAAATTCCACAAAAGGTTCAAATGTAAAAGTAGGCGCACAGAACTGCCATTGGGCTTTAAGCGGTGCTTTTACCGGTGAAATTCCCGCCTCTATGATTAAGGATGTCGGTGCGGAATATGTAATAATCGGTCACAGCGAAAGAAGACAGTATTTCGGCGAAACCGATGAAACCGTAAATGAACGCACCCGTGCTGCACTTGATGCAGGTCTTAATGTAATTCTCTGCTGCGGTGAGCTCCTTAATGAGCGTGAGCAGGGCATTATGGAGGAAATTGTCGGAAAGCAACTTAAAGTCGCTCTTAACGGTGTTTCCGAAGATGAACTTAAAAATATAATTATCGCATATGAGCCTGTTTGGGCAATCGGTACAGGCGTTACCGCTACCGCAGATCAGGCTGAGGATGCCTGCAAATTTATCCGTGAGCTTATCGCAAAGCTTTATTCAAAGGATGCCGCAGATGCAATTACAATTCAGTACGGCGGCAGCATGAATTCAAAAAATGCCGCAGAGCTCCTTTCTAAAGAGGATGTTGACGGCGGACTTATAGGTGGCGCATCTCTTAAAGCTTTGGATTTTGCCGCTATTGTTGCAGCTGCTTCAAAATAAGGAGATATTATGAAACCACTTGTTTTAATGATACTTGACGGTTTCGGTTATAACGAAAGCGATTACGGAAATGCAATTCGCAAAGCAAAAATGCCGAATCTTCGTAAAATTGCAAGCAGTTCTCCGAAAACTCTCATAGGTGCCTCGGGAACAGATGTAGGTCTGCCCGAAGGTCAAATGGGTAACTCCGAGGTTGGACATACAAATATCGGTGCAGGCAGAGTTGTTTATCAGCCTTTGATGAGAATAACAAATTCCGTTCGTGATGGCAGTTTTTTTGAAAACGAGGCTCTTTGCAGCGCAATTGAAAACTGTAAAACAAATAAAAGCGCACTTCATATTCTCGGACTCCTTTCCGACGGTGGTGTTCACAGTCATCTTGAGCATATTTTTGCTCTTAT
Organism: uncultured Oscillospiraceae bacterium; assembly: GCA_964512935.1. Taxonomy (GTDB): domain Bacteria; phylum Bacillota; class Clostridia; order Oscillospirales; family Ruminococcaceae; genus UMGS1668. Next base: position 15,232 of record CAZEKU010000010.1, read on the forward strand.
AGATATGGCTGCAAAAAATAATTTGGAAAAGGTTTTTGTTCACTGTTTTACAGACGGAAGGGATGTTCCTCCTACTTCCGCAAAGGGTTTTATTGAAAAACTTCAGGCAAAGCTTGATGAAACAGGTGTCGGAAAAATTGCCTCCGTAGGCGGACGATATTTCGGAATGGACCGTGATAAACGATGGGATCGTGTTGAGCAGCACTATAAAGCAATCGTGCTCGGTGATGCTCCTTTTGAGCACGACCCCGTAAGCGCAATTGAGCAAAGCTATTCCGAGGGAATCACCGATGAATTCATTGTTCCGTTTATCTGTGAAAAAGGCGCTCAAATAAACAGCGGCGACTCCGTTATTTTCGCAAACTTCCGTCCCGACCGTGCAAGAGAAATGTCTCATGCCATTATTGATCCTGATTTTGACGGATTTGAATGCAGTCCGAAAGATGTTTGCTATGTCTGCATGGCGCAGTATGACGAAAATCTCAAAAATGTTAAAATTGCGTTTCCGCCTCTTGAGCTAAATGATACCTTCGGTGAATATATTTCCGAAAAAGGGCTTAAACAGCTCCGCATTGCGGAAACCGAAAAATATGCACATGTGACATTCTTCTTTAACGGAGGCGTTGAGGCTTCTTACAAAAACGAAAACCGTGTACTTATTCCCTCCCCGAATGTTGCAACCTATGACCTCAAACCCGAAATGAGCGCATATCTTGTTACGGAAAAGCTCCTTGCGGAGCTTGATAAAAACGAAAACGATGTGATAATTCTCAACTATGCGAACACCGATATGGTTGGTCATACGGGCGTTTTTGAGGCTGCTGTTGCAGCTTGTGAGGCAGTTGATGAATGTCTCGGAAAGGTTTGTGAAAAGGTTTCAGAGCTCGGTGGAACGGTTCTTATTACCGCAGACCACGGTAACGCAGATGTTATGCTTTCCGAAAACGGAACACCTTTTACCGCACACAGCACAAATCCTGTTCCGTTCATCGTTTATAACTATCCCTGCAATCTTCGCTCCGGTGGAATTCTTGCGGATATTGCGCCTACAATGCTTAAGCTTCTCAATATTGAAAAGCCTTTGAGCATGACCGGCGAAAGCCTTATTCTTTAATATGCTCGAAAAAATAAGTCCCGTGCTCATTTGAGCACGGGACTTTTCTTTATCAATATTTCATGCCTATATAGCAGTTGGAATAGTATTTAAGCAAGATCTCATCCCATTTATAGCCTTTTTTAGCATAGGCAATGGAGCCTACTGCGCTCATTCCGACACCATGTCCGTATCCACGCATTGTGAAAACAAACTGATCATTTACGGAATCATACTCCACATCAAAGGCAGTTGAACGGAGGTTTGCACTTCCGAGCACATTTTCACGGAGTTTTCTTGCGCTGTATTTAGTTCCGCAGATGCTAACCTGATTTACATAGGAACTGCTTCCCCAATAGCTGTAAATTTCTATCCAGCTTGAAGGGTCGCCGGAAATATTTATTCCGGTTTTATCTTCGATTTTATCTCTGAATTTTTCGGAAGAAATTCTGTAAGTTTTGCTTGTCTTTCCGTCAACAGGAGAGGATACCGAAATAAGATTGCGGTTTGCATATCCCCAAACCCATTCGGCATTTGCGGTTTCACCGCAGCTTTCGGAAAAATAGGTTGCAAGAATGAAATTATTACTTCTGTCATCAAGCACCGCATAGCCTATAACCTCGGCTACGCATCTTTTGATTTGGTTATCAAGCTTTTTAATGCTTGTGCCTGCGCTTACATTTCCGCCGTTATTCATGAGATATGTATACGATGCAACAGCCTGAGCTTTAACATGCTCATCCGGTTGACCCGTTCCCGCCTCGTATGCGACAATTTGGCAAACAGCATCATAAACCGTCATTGTTGTACCGTTAACTTTAACGGTATCAACAGTGGACTGTCTGTAATATTTACTTTCACTTCCGTAGGTTGCAGCTAAATTACTTCCCGTAAGGCTTGAACTGCTCTGGCTTTCGGAAGTTGATGAGGAAGTTGAACTGCTTTCAGAGGAAGAAGGCAGCTCCGGAAGTGAAACCGGAGGCTCCGAACTTGAGGAGCTCGAAGAACTCGAAGAACTCTGTGCGGGATTTACCTTTACGGTAAAGGTTGCGGTTGCGCCCGAATAGGTTACGGTTACTGTTACATCGCCTGCTGTGGAGAGAACTCCGCTCGGTGATGTGGTAAATCCTGTGGTGATATTTTCCTGCACACTTCCGTCGGTTTTGGTTGCCTTAATTACAAGTCCCGTCAAATCAAGGCTTTCGCCTACAGTATACACTGTTTTTGTGGGTTTACTTGTTATTTCAATTTTTGAAACAGCAGCCTCGCTTACCTTTATATCAAAGGTTGCGGTGAATCCGGAATAGGTGACCTTTACGCTATGAGTTCCTACAGTTGTAAGGGCAGTTCCGTTTTTGGGATTCACTTCCATACCCTCTTTGGGATTTTCGGTGACATTTACATCCTCATAGGTGTCGTTATTCTTATAAATTCTTACAACAAGTCCTGTTGTATTGAATTTTTCGCCCACCTTATATTCAAGCTTTTGAGGATGATTAAGTATTCCTATGGATGTTATCTGTGCCTCGGGAGTTGAGCTTTGCTCGCCTGCCTCAACAGCAACATAGAATCCTATTTCAAATCCTTTATAGTTTATAAGAACTTGATAATTTCCGATTTCCGTGAATTTTTCGACTGTTAAAACCTCATATCCCTCGGTTATCTCGGTAAAGGTTTCGTCCTCAAAATATACGGTGAGAATCATTCCCGTAGGATCAAAGCTTTCGCCCTGCTTATATTTAAGTTTCGGGAATTGACTTATCTGTACATCGGTAATCTTTTTTACCTCTTCAATCTGCTCTGCATCACCGAAACTTGCATCGGATTCGGATTTCTGTGCCTCGGATACAGCCTGATACCATTTATCGGGCATAAGAGGATTTGAGTTATAGTAAGCCTTGCTTGTGTCAAGATTGCTTACATCTTCGCCCTCACGCACCTGTCTTGCTACAACTACAACACGGGCATCCGTGAAATCGTAGCTGCAGGTTGAAAGAGTAAGGAAATGGTCACTTGTATTATAATCGACACCTGTAACTACAAGAGTACGCTTTGCAACCTGATTCAAGAACTCTCGTGTTTCGGCTTCATCGCCGTTTATAAAGTTATTATAATCCCATACGGGGCCGTCTTTTTCATAGGCATTAGTGAGAATTACGCCTACAACAAGCCAATCTGCATCACCGTAAAGAGTATCAAAATGTATTATCGGGTGCTGCTTATAGAATTTAAGCTGTCTGTATTTTACAAGGTCGCTGAACATCTGTCCATCGTTGTAAACATTATGTCCATATACAATAAGGTTTGTACTTTGAATTTCGACCTGTGCATCACAGCGATAATCAAGGAAGGGTGTTCCGTACATGGAATAGCTTCCGTAAAAATCTTTTCGGAGATAATATTGGCCTTTAAGACCTTTATCGTTAGCACGCTCGGTTTGTACTACCGGGAATGCAACATTTGTATCATCTATTTTGATATAACCGATTGTATCGTTGTTTTCCTTATAAAGGCTGTAAAGCTTTGTGCTGTATTCCCATTCATTCGGAACATAGGTTGTATCCTGCAAAAGTCCCTCAAGGGTTGCCGCAAGATTTCGGTTATTCACCTTATCGAAAAGCTTTGTGCTTAAATAGCCCATGCAGCCTATGAATACAAGTACGCAGAGAATAAATACGGATTTTCTGATAAGCTCTGTTTTGGAATCGCCTTTCATGGGCACAAATCTGGAATACCATTTTTGATTGCTCTTTGAAACAGAGGTTTTAAATTTGGATTTTCCGGAAACCGCTCCCATAAGAGATACGGATTTTTCATAGAGCTTAGGATATGCGGATACAACGCATCTTGCAAGATGAACCGCTCTTGAGCCTGCTGTGGCAATAAGCTCCTCTCTTGTTTCTGCGCTGACATGTTCTGTCCAAACATTGTCGCCCATACATACCGCAATATTTGCGCCATCGTTATTTTTAGTGGGGTCTGTGGTTATTGCGATACCTATATTTGAACCGTATGCCTTGCAAACCTCACCCGCAAGAACCGCCGCAGTCCATGTGCTGTTTACGCCATGGCGTTTTATGAGTTTTTCGGGAATATTGTATTTTGAAATTCCCTGTGAAGTTC
>CAZEKU010000011.1:0-19255 GCA_964512935.1 uncultured Oscillospiraceae bacterium
AGCAGAACGTGACGAGATTCCCATATGAAATCGTAAGACTGGCAGAGGATATCGCCTTCCGAAAAAAGAATAGAGCCGAATTGCGATGTTTTCGGTGAGTGCGGAGGTTGCGCTTTGCGCCATATGAGCTATGATGCGGAGCTTTTTGAAAAAACAAGTTGGGTGCGTGACCATGTTAAGCGCATAGGTGGTTTTGATATAGAGCCTTTTCCGACAATAGGCTCTCCGAAAACCGAAGAATACCGCAATAAGGCTATTTACCAGGTAGGTAAGGGCAAAAACGGTGAACCCATATTCGGATTTTACCGCAAAAGAAGCCATGATATTTTGAACTGCAAAAACTGCAAGCTCCAGCCGAAGGAGTTTGAAAAAATACTTGAGGCAATAGGATTTTTTGTGAAAGAAAGCAAATGCTCAATTTACAGCGAAGAAAAGCATAGCGGACTTTTGCGTGCGGTATACATAAGAAAAGGCGAGGTAACAGGCGAAATAGGCGTATGCCTTGTGCTCAACGGAGATAAACTTCCGGGAGAAAAAATGCTTGTTTCACTTTTGAGCACCGAATTTAAAAATATAACGAGCATCGTGCTCAACACAAATAAGGAGCGCACAAATGTGGTGCTCGGAAGAAAATCGAGAACGATTTTCGGAAAAGACGGTATCACCGATGTGCTCTGCGGAGTTACAGTGGATATATCTCCCGCATCGTTTTATCAGGTAAACCATTCGGGAGCGGAGCTGCTTTATAAAACCGCTGCTGATTTTGCGGAACTTTCCGGCGGAGAACTTGTTCTTGATCTTTATTGTGGAGCGGGAACAATAGGTCTTTCAATGGTAAACAAGGTTGGAAAGCTTATCGGAGTTGAAATTGTATCGGATGCCATTGAAAATGCAAAGCTCAACGCAAAAAGAATGGGCGTAGAAAATGCCGAATTTATCTGTGCGGATGCAGGTGCAGCCGCAGAGGAGCTTGAAAGGCGAGGTCTTGCCCCGGATGTAGTTATTCTCGATCCTCCGAGAAAAGGCTGCTCCGATGAAACCCTTGAGGCAGTTGCAAAAATGTCTCCGAAAAGAATAGTCTATGTCTCCTGCAACACAGCAACAATGGCGCGTGATTTTAAATTGCTTTGCGAGCATGGCTATGAACCTCAAAAAGTCCAGCCCGTAGATATGTTCCCGAGAACAGCTCATGTCGAGGCGGTTGCACTTTTGTCAAAGTGAACTCCGAAATAAAAATGAAAAGAAGGGTAAAATTATGGATTTTGAGCAACTTTCAAAGATAGAAAATGAAAGCGAGCGAGTGAACAGAACTTACGATATATTCAATGAGGACACAAGGCTCAATCATTCTAAGGCTGCAAGAGTTGAATTTTTGACCAGCGTTCACTACATAGAAAAGTACCTGAAAAACGGCGATAAAATACTTGATATCGGTGCAGGTGCAGGTGAATACAGCCTCTATTTTGCCCGCAAGGGATATGATGTGTCATCTCTCGAGCTTGCAGATGCGAATATTGCGGCTTTTAAAAAGAAGCTGACACCCGAAGATAAAATTGACCTCGTTCAAGGCAATGCTCTTGATCTTTCCCGTTATGCAGATAAGTCCTTTGATATTGTACTTTTATTCGGCCCGCTCTATCATTTGAAAAATGATGCGGACAAACAGAAATGTATCAGCGAAGCAAAGCGTGTTTGCAAGGACAGCGGCAAGATATTCTTCGCCTTCATTTCAAATGACTTTGTTTTCCTTACAGAATTCGGATACGATGTGAACTATTTCAGTAACGGTGATTATGATAAGGAAACATTCAGGCTGAACGATTTTCCTTTTGTATTCCACACGGTAGATGCTGCAAGAAAGCTCCTTTCCGATGGAGATATAAAGGTGATTCACGAGGTAGCGTCCGACGGAGCAAGTGAGCTTTTAGCAACAAGAATCAATGAAATGAGCGATGAGGATTATGAACAGTATCTCCGATATCATTTCTATATCTGCGAAAAACCGGAATTTCTCGGTATGACAAACCATCTGCTCTTTGTCGGAGAAAAATAAAAGGGGGGAGCTGCATGAAACTTAATGAACCTTTAATAGGAGAGAGAATTGTTATACGCAATTATAAAAGCTCCAATTTAAAATTCGTAACAGATATGTGGTTCGATGAAGAAAACGGAAAATATATGTCCGACCCGACAAAAGAATATGTCGATGACCGCTATCAAAGTATTTTAGATGATTTGGAAAACAGCGATGATGGATACTATCTTATTGTTGATTTAGTAAACAGCGGTGTTTCCGTTGGTACAGCAGGAATATTTCCAACTGAAGACGGTGTATATGATATCGGCTACTGCGTTCATAAAAGTAAATGGCAGCAGGGATTCGGTACAGAAATTGTAACCCTTCTTCTCAAATGGTTGGAAAATCAAGGTGCAAAAAAGGTTATGGCAGAGGTCGCAATTGACAACCTTCCGTCAAATATGCTTTTGCAAAAATTCGGATTCACTGTTGAAAAAGAAAAGCTCATTTAAAAAATATAATATGAATACGCAGTTTGAAAGCTATATTTACGCTAAAAATTTCAATCGGTAAAATGATATAAAAATCCCCCATATGAGTATTGCTCATATGGGGGATTTTTTATCTGATATTATTTTTAAATTTGATATATTTCCAGGCGAAAATTCCGAAAAGCAGGACATAAAGAGAAATAAGAATTATGTAAGAAACAGTGATAAAAATGTTATCATGGGAAATTCCATAAAACAGTCCCGGAAGCAGAACACATAAAAACAGCATAATAAGAGGAAGAACCCTTCCTTGAAAAATTCTTTCCATCATCTGAAGTCGAGAGCTGTCGTCACAGAAAATTTCATCATCACCGTCAGTCGAGGATGCAGGTTTTCTAAAATAGCTGTAACCGACATAATCCTGCAAATATTCCCAACCGCAATCGCTGAACATTGTTATATATTCATCCTTATGCTCAATTCCGTCCTGATTATAATCCAGCTGATATATAACATCCTCGGGCTCACATTCTTCAAAATGATAGATGCAAAAACCACTTACCTTAACAAATTTCCAGCCGGATTTATGCATTTCACGAAGATAAGTCTGTTCTTTTTCATAATCAACAATCGAGAAATATTTAAAAGTTTTTTTCGTTTTCATCTATATTTCCTCCTGTGCAATTTTATATAAGCGTTCAATACGCTTCAGCTCAAGCTGAAGAACTTCCAGTCCCAAATCGGTAATTTGATAGATCTTTCGCTTTTCTTCCTCTCGAATAAAATAAATCAGACCGTCTTTTTCCATTTTAGATAAACTTCCGTACATTGTTCCCGGAGTAAGCTTTATTGCTCCGTCGGTAAGCTTTTCAACGGTTTGAACAATTCCGTAACCGTGATTAGGCTTTTTTAAACAGAGCAAAATATAAAATGCTGTTTCAGTCATAGGAACATAAACTTTTTTAATATGCTGATCCAACTTAATCCTCCTAACATTTTACTGCGATGTATCGTACTACGATACAATATATCGCACTTCGATACATATGTCAAGTAAAAATATAAAAAAATAAATCCCCTCAGGGAAAATCCTTGAGGGGATTATTTTAAATATCGCTGTTCATAGCTTTTTCGTCCTGATCAAGTTTTTTGAAAAAGCGTATCGTTAAAACAAGAATTATTACTAAAGCCACAAGGTCGGAGATAGGTGCGGCAAACAAAATTCCGTAAATTCCGCTTCCGGGTTCGTTTTTTTCAAAAACAGCGGGCAAAATTATTGCCAAAGGAATAAAACAAACAAGGTCACGCACAAGTGATGAAATAACGGCACCGGCGGATTTTCCGATGGATTGAAAGAAAAGTGCGGTCATTTTTATAAGGCAGGTAACCGTAACAAGTGACAAATATATTTTAAATGTCTTTACGGCAAATTCCTGATAAAGCTCATTTCCACTTCCGAAAATTCCAACAACCGCTTCGGGCCAAAGCTGAAATATAAGCGTAGCGACAATACAGGTTATCAATGTAGAGCATAAAACTATCTTATAGGCCTTTTTAACTCTATCCATTCTTCCTGCACCATAGTTATATCCGAATATAGGCTGTCCGCCAAGGGCAATTCCGGTGACGATGTTAAGAACAATTGTAAATACTTTTGTCTGAATACTGAATACCGAAATTGCAATATCCTGACCGTATTTTGAAAGAGCACCGTAGTGAGCAAGAGTCATATTGCAAACAAGAGATACTGCAACAATGGAAATCTGTGTTACAAATGTTGCAGCACCGAGACCGACTACCTTTTGAAGAATATCGATATCTGGAATAAAGCTGTGTTTTGTAAGCTTAAAGCTTTTCGGCTTAAAGAAGTAAACCGCACAGAGAATAAATGATGCGGTTTGTCCAATAGCAGTAGCCCAAGCTGCACCGGAAATTCCCCATTTAAATACGAAAATGAACAAGGGGTCAAGAATTATATTCAAAACAGCGCCCACAAGAGTTGCCGCCATAGCAAATGCGGGACTTCCGTCCGCACGAATCATGCTGTTAAGCACATTGAGCAAAAGATAAAACGGAAAAAATGCGGCAATTATGCGGAAATAGGTAACTGCAAGCTCAAGAGTCTGCGGGGATGCACCGAAAAGAAGCATAAGAGGCTCTGCGATAATTTCGCATATCACAGCCAAAACAATGCTTATCAAAAGAGTGACGGTGATACCGGTACCGACACATTTATGTGCGCTGTCGGTATCTTTTCTTCCTGCACATATACTCAAATACGATGCAGCACCGTCTCCGACGCACCATGCAAAGGCGTTTGCAATGCAGATTACCGGAAACGAAACTCCCGTGGCGGCGTTGCCTAAATATCCAAGCTCACTGTTACCTATAAAAATCTGATCGACAATATTATAAAATGCACTGATAAGAAGTCCCATAACACAGGGGACAGAAAATTTTAATAAAAGTTTTGAAATTTTACCTGATTCTAAAGTTCTGCTTGATGTTTCCATATCTTCTCCCGTTTATTTCAGAATATAAAAATACCGCGATAGTTTTGCTGCTTAAAACTTATAGTAAAACTATTACGGTAGTTTGTAGAAACATTCATCCAATTATGAATTTATATAAGTTCAGTAAAATCGCCACAGGCGATTATAGCATAATAATCAGTCTTTTTCAATGGTTGATTTTTGCTTTTTTATAAAATTATTACGGAAACAGTAGAATTTTCGGTGCACCATATTAAAATTGCGTATTTAATTTAGCTGTGCTATAATAAAAATATAAATTTTATAAAATGGCGTAATAATCGTAGCTTAAAACGGGAATAAAATTTCTATAAAGCAAAAAAAGGAGATTTATTATGGAAAAACTTCTTTATATTGATTCATGCATTAGAAATGAGCTTTCAAGAACAAAACGCATTGCTTCACCGATAATTGAAAAACTCAAAGAGCGCTATGAGGTCGAAACAATAGTAATAAACGAACTTAGCTTAAACCCGGTACAAATTGACGAAAACCGCCGCAGAGCAAACGGAATTGTTTCAAATGAGGCTTTAAATTGGGCAAACAAAATAAAAGAAGCCGATAGAATAGTAATTGCAGCGCCTTTTTGGGATATGTCAATTCCGGCAGCGCTTAAAACCTTTTTTGAAATTTGTTCACTTTTTAAAGTGACCTTTGACAGCGACGATAAAACCTGTTTCGGACTTTGCAAAGCAAAAAGAGTGCTTTTTATAACTACAAGGGGAATGAAAATAAAAACCGGAGACCCTCTTGAGCAGGCAACTCCATATCTTAAAGCGCTTTTTTGGCTTTGGGGAATAAATGAACTTCGTGTTATCGCAAGAGAAAATTTCGATTATCTTCCAAGTGATATTATCGAAAAGGAAATATCTTCGGCAATAGAAGAAGGAATGGATATCATAAAGGATTTTTGATATCGGCCGATATTTTGTATGAAAGGTGATGTATCCTTTGAATATACTTTTAACCGGCGGAGCCGGTTACATAGGCTCACATACTGCGGTGGAGCTTTCCGCAAAGGGATATGATGTTATCATCGCAGATAATTTTTCAAACAGCGATCCTAAGGTGCTTGAAAGACTTGAGATGATAACCGGAAAAAATTTTCCACTCTATGAAATAGATGTAGCCGACCAAAAGGCACTTGATACTGTTTTCGAGGAAAATAAAATAGATGCGGTAATACATTTTGCAGGATATAAAGCGGTGGGAGAATCTGTAAAAGTTCCGCTGAAATATTACCGCAATAATATTGATACAACCCTTTCGCTTTTGGAAAGTATGAAAAAATACGGCTGCAAAAAGCTGATTTTCAGCTCATCTGCAACGGTTTACGGAAAAGATGCAAAATTCCCTTACTGTGAAGATATGGAGGTCGGTCCATGCACAAATCCCTACGGATGGACAAAGCTCTTTATCGAAAGAATCATAACGGATACCGCAAACTCTGAATCTGATTTTTCATCGGTAATCCTTCGTTATTTTAATCCCGTCGGCGCCCATCCAAGCGGTTTAATAGGCGAAGACCCAAAGGATATCCCGAATAATCTTATGCCGTATATTTCAAAAGTTGCCATAGGCGAGCTTCCTCATTTAAATGTTTTCGGAAACGATTATCCAACAGTTGACGGAACAGGTGTGCGTGATTATATCCATGTTACGGATCTTGCTAAAGGCCATGTTGCCGCATTAGATTTTGCATTTAAAAATAGTGGCGTGGAAATTTTCAATCTCGGAGCGGGTAAGGGAGTAAGCGTACTCCAAATGGTCAGCGCATACGAAAAAGCCTGCGGACATAAAATTGAATACAAAATAGCGCCAAGGCGAGATGGCGATTTAGCTGAATATTATGCAGATGCATCAAAAGCAAAGCGCATCCTTAATTGGGAAACCAAATTTACAACAGAAGAAATGTGCCGTGATTCATGGAATTGGCAAAGCAAAAATCCAAAGGGATACAGATAAAAAAGACCTCCGTATATGAAATACGGAGGTCTTTATTTTTAAGATACAAGATATTCTTCAAGGCAAAGTCCGGAATCGTGAATGATTTTTGCCTGTTCTTTGCCAACATAGCGGAAATGCCAGGGCTCATATGCAAAACCCGTAAATTCAACCTTATCTTCGGGATATCTTAAGATAAAACCATATTCGTGTGCGTGTAAAAGAAGCCATGCTTCTTCGGGTGAGCCTTCAAAATTTCCGTTTGCACAGCCGATATCTACCGCAAGTCCGCAGTTGTGCTCACTTGTTCCGGGAGCGGCATCGGTTTTTCCCGCATCAAAAAGCTCCTTTTGCTTTGAAACAGAGCGATATGCGGTGTAAAAAATAAAATCAAGTCCCTCAGCCTCACCTGCGGATATCATTTCCAAAAGGTCTGCGGCAATTCTCGAATCAACGCTGTGACCGCTGTTGTCTATAGCAGTTGTTTCAACACTGAAACCATCCGGGAGCGGGTTTTCGGTATTTACAAGAAGCATAAACCATTCATCTCTCGGAATGGGATTTTCCTCGATAATAGGTTTTTCAACAATGGGAGGTTTAGATTCTGCCTTTGAGGAGCTTTCGGAAATACTGCTTGAAGAACTCTCTGACGAGTTTTCAGAGGAACTTACCGAGGAACTCTCAGAGGATTTTTCGGAGGTGCTTGCCGAATTTGATGGGGTAAATATATCAAGAGCATCACCGTATTTAATAAACGCTGCCACACCGCCTGCAAGGGCTATAATAAGAGCTGAAATAAGAATCGGGAGCAGAACCTTTTTAAAACGATGCTTAGGCTTACGCAGCTTAATTGCACGGGGCTCACGCTCTTCGGGATCTATTCTTGTGCCGTTAGACATAATGTATCTCCTTTCGGTTTGCTAAAGGAACTGTAAAAAAACAAATTTTCACAAATACAAATATAATAAAAAATCACATTTTTGTCAACTGAAGGAGAAAATTGAGATTTTAACCTTATGAACAAAAATCGTGCTTGTTTTTAGTAATGAAAAGGTGTATCCTATATAAGAATATAATTATATAGGAAGTGCCTTATGACTGAAATAGAAAAGCGTGACGCAGGACTGCTTTACAGCCCAAAAGAACTTATGGACGATATGCTTGCCGCAAGGGATAAATGTATCGAATACAGCAATATTCCCTTTGCGGAGTTTGACAGAAAAGTTGATTTTATAAAAAAACTTTTAAAGAAAACCGGAAAAAAGATATTTGTAGAAAACGGATTTAAATGCAATCTCGGTTATAATATTTCGGTTGGAGAAAATTTTTATTGTAATTTTAACTGTTCGATTTATGATGCAAGCGAGGTTATAATCGGTGACAATGTAATGATAGGCCCAAATGTAACAATATGTACCGCAACCCATCCGACAAAGGCAAATGAGCGTGTCAACGAAAACGGTGATGAACTTTCGTTTCCCATCAAAATAGGCGACAAAGTATGGATAGGCGGGGGCGCATTTATAAATCCCGGAGTTACCATAGGAAAAGGTGCGGTAGTTGCATCGGGTGCAGTGGTAACAAAGGATGTTCCTGAAAATGCACTTGTAGCAGGAGTCCCTGCTGTTATCAAGAAATTTATAGATAACGAAGAATAATTTGTCCGAAAGGAAAAACAGATGAAAGTTGTTATTATAGGTGTTGGAAAAGTAGGCGGAACCCTTGCCGCAGAGCTTGTAAAAGAGGGACATGAGGTATTGGTTCTTGATACTAATGAGGAACGCCTTGAAGAGCTTCAAAACAGAATTGATATAATGACGCTTTGCGGAAACGGAGCATCAAAAGAATGTCTTGAAGAGGCAGAGGTCGCAGAAAGCGACCTTGTAATTGCCGCTACTTCCGCCGATGAGGTAAATATTCTTTCCTGCTTTATAGCAAGACAAATAGGCGCTCAAAAAACAATTGCAAGAGTAAGAAATCCCGAATACAGAAATCAGCTTGAGCTTATGAAGGATGAACTCGGACTTTCTATGATAGTAAACCCGGAACTCTCTGCAGCAAATGAAATTTCAAGAATACTTCGTTTTCCTTCGGCAAACGATGTAGAACTTTTCTGCCGAGGTCATGTAGAGCTTGTAGAATATGCAATCGGAAAGGATTGCCCGCTCTGCGGACTTTCTCTTAAAGATATCTACGGAAAATATAAAATAAAGGTACTTATCTGTGCAGTTCAAAGGGGCAAGGATATCACAATTCCCCGAGGTGATTTTATCCTTTGCGAAGGTGATAAAATAAATATAACCGCCTCTCCTAAAAATATCCACGACTTTTTCGAGGCAATAGGAAGTTTTAAACGCCCTGTAAAAAGTGTAATGATAGTCGGCGGTTCAATGATAGCATACTATCTTGCAAATCAGCTTATAGATATGCGAATTGATGTAAAAATTGTCGAGCAAAATCAAAAAAGATGTGAAGAACTTTCGGAACTTCTTCCGAAAGCATCAATCGTATGCGCAAACGCAACCGAAAAGGATGTTTTGCTTGAAGAAGGAATAATGGATTTCGACGGATTTGTTGCACTTACGGGACTTGACGAAATGAATATAATCTACGGAATGTATGCAAAAGCAAAACAGGTAAAAAAGGTTATCACAAAAGTGCACCACCTTTCTTTCCCTGAGGTTATTGAAACAAGCGGAATACAAAGTGTTGTTTCACCTAAGCTTATTACCGCAGAGCGCATAAGCTCCTATGTAAGAGCAATTCAGAACTCTTACAGCAAGAACAAGGTCGAATCTCTCAGAAGAATAGTAGATAACAGAATCGAGGCCCTTGAATTTGTTGTAAGGGATGATGCCTATTATATAGGTGTTCCGTTAAAGGATCTCCCTATACGAAAAAACGCACTTATTGCGGCGATTGTAAGAAAGGGACATGCAATAATTCCCGGAGGCTTTGACTGTATAGAGAAAGGAGATTCCGTCGTTGTTATCACCGAGGGTATCAATACCGTTGATGAGCTTGACGACATAATGAAATAATGAACTATAAAATGATTCGATACATCATCGGAATGATTCTTATGGCAGAATCCTCATTTATGCTGCTTCCGATGTTTGTTTCGGTAATTTACGGTGAATTTGATATTGTAATGCCGTTCATTTACAGCATTTTGGCAACTTTTTTTGCGGCAATACTTTTTGGCTTGAAAAAGCCAAAAAACGACCTTGTTTTCGCAAGAGAAAGCTATATAGCGGTTGCGGCAGGATGGATATTGGTTTCAATTTTCGGTGCAATGCCGTTCTATTTAAGCGGAGCAATTCCGTCCTTTGTGGATGCAATTTTCGAAACCGTATCCGGATTTACAACAACGGGTGCAACAATTCTTGAGACAGTTGAAAATCTCCCTAAAGGAATACTTTTTTGGCGAGCATTTACACATTGGATAGGCGGTATGGGAATAATAATGTTCCTCCTTATGCTTACCCAGTTTTCCGAGGGACATTCCCTTTATATAATGCGAGCAGAAGTTCCGGGCCCTACCGTAGGAAAAATAGCTCCAAAATCACGCTCAAATGCGGTAATTCTCTACGGAATATATACAGGACTCACTGTAATAGAATTTATCCTTTTGCTTTTAGGAGGAATGCCTGTTTTCGATGCTGTAACAACTGCAATGTCCGTTGCGGGAACAGGAGGATTTACAGTACATGATGCAGGTATCGCCTATTATAACAGCGCATATATAGAATGGATAGTTGCAATCTTTATGCTGATATTCAGCATAAACTTTAACCTCTATTACCTTATGCTTTTAAAAAGATTTAAAATCGCTTTCAAAAGTGAGGAGCTTCGTGTATTCATTGCAATAGTTGCCATAAGCACAGCGGTTATGGGAATATGCTGCACAGACTATTACGGTGATTTCGGCGTAGCAATAAGAAAAGCGTTTTTCCAAACAACAGCAGTGATTTCAACAACAGGTTTTGGCGGAATAGAATATATGAACTGGCCTATGCTTTGCCATTCTGTAATATTAGTGCTTTTGTTCACAGGTGCCTGCGCAGGCTCAACTGCGGGCGGTATCAAAATAAGCAGAATTATAATGACATTTAAAATGCTCAGAAAAGAATCCCATAGGCTTGCCCATCCTCATGAGATAACCACCATAAAATTCGAGGGAAAAATTGTTGACAGAGAAACCAGAAATTTCATAATGGTTTATATGAGCGCATTTTTCGTAATACTTGCAATATCAAGTATTACAATAATGGTAGTCGGACATGATTATGAAACCGCTTTCAGCGCAGCACTGACCTGTCTTAACAATGTAGGCCCGGGTCTCGGAGAAATAGGCCATGCGGGATATTTTGGATTTTTTAACGATTTGTCAAAGCTGATATTCTCATTTCTAATGCTTACGGGAAGACTTGAAATTTTCCCGATGCTTATACTGTATATGCCGTCAACATGGAGAAAACATTGATACAGGAAGGATAAAAAGATGAAAAAATTTATTGAAGAATTCAAAACATTTATTTCAAAGGGAAATGTACTTGATATGGCAGTAGGTGTTATCGTCGCAACCGCTTTCGGAAAGATAACAACCTCCCTTGTAAACGATGTTTTTATGCCCTTTATTGGATGGATAATAGGCGATATCGACCTTAGCCAAATGAATATCGTGCTCACCCCTGCGGTGCTCAACGAAGCAGGCGAGGAAATAACTCCCGCAGTTGTAATGGCAATAGGAACTTTTGTCTCCACAGTAATTGATTTTATCCTCATTGCTTTTATTGTTTTTGTAATCGTAAAAGCGTTTAATACCGCAAAAGAAAAGGCTGAGGCTAAGAAAAAAGCCGAAGAAGCAGCTGAAGAGGCTAAGAAAAAGGCTGAAGAAGATGAAAAAGCTAACGAGGTTTCCGATGAAGTAAAACTCCTTACCGAAATAAGAGATCTTCTTAAAAAATAAAAAAAGCGGCGTCCGAAAGGACGCCCTTTTAAAATTCTATTTTAAAAGAAAGAGACAAAAATGCGTGAACTTGTGTTTAATATAACCGATGAGCATGATGGAAAACAGGCGTATCACTATCTTCGCTACTGCCAAAATTTTTCATATGCGCTTATCGTAAAAATGCGTCATACCGAAAATTCACTCCTGCTTGACGGAGTACCGATACGCACCATTGATAAAATAAAATCGGGCTCCGTGCTCAAAGCATATATTCCGGAGGGAGAAAGCTATTTTGAACCGAATCCGGATTTAAAAATAAATATGCTCTATGAGGATGAGGATATAGTTGTTTTCGATAAACCCGTAAATATGCCCGTTCATCCGTCAAAAAATCACCAAACCGATACAGTTGCAAACTATTGTGCTGCAAGATACGGAAATGCAAAATTCCATGTAGTAGGTCGCCTTGATATGGATACATCGGGAATAATAGTGATAGGCAGACATTCACATTCCGCAGCGGTGCTCACGAAAAACGGCGGTGAAAAGGAATATATCGCAATAGTTGAAGGTGTGCTCAAAAATCCCTGCGGAATTATAGATGCACCCATTGATGACAGCGACCCCAATCTTCATAAAAGCTTTATAGCGGAAACAGGTCAGGCATCGCTCACGGAATATGAAACCATATGCTCAAACGGCGTGCTCACAATGGTAAGGGTGCGTCCTAAAACCGGAAGAACTCACCAAATAAGGGTGCATTTTGCATATATAGGCCATCCTCTCTGCGGTGATGAACTATATGGCGGAAGCCTTGAGCATATAGAAAGACAAGCTCTGCATAGAAGCAAAATGATTTTTGAGCACCCTATAAGCGGTGCGGTGCTCAAATTTGAAAGCCCTTTGCCGAATGATATGCAAAGGCTTGCAGATGAAATTTTAGGGAAGTGATTTATATGGAACAGGATATCAAAAATTTTGAAAGCGGAATAGATGTGGATTTTGCAGCGGATAAAATGGCAAATGCACCGGATGTGGATTTTATGCGAGATTTTTTCGGAAAAGTGGAAATAGCAAAATTTCTTGTCCCCTATAAAGATAAAATAAATACAATCCCCCTCCTTGATATAAAAGAAAAAGGAAAAATGCTTCCGATTTTTTCAAGCTATAAGGCTTTTGAAAAAAGTCCTTTGCCAAAAGATAGGGTAAGGGTGATGCCTTTTTCGGAAATTGACGAGATAATCAGAAAAAGCGAAGGCAGAATAGCCGGAATTATAATAAATCCCCATGGAAAATCAATGATTTTCCAGCGCAACGGAGGAAATGCCACCGAAAAAAATGAAAGCGGAATAAGGCTTATAAAACCGCCTTTTATTCCGGAAAAAATAACGGAGACACTGCAAAAGTTCTTCTCGGAATGTGAAAATGTATATGCAGCATATGTCCTTTGGGCACAAAAGGAAACCGATCTTGCACCTAAGCTTTTTTTAATAATAGATTTTGACGGAAAAAGGGAGGAATTTTTCCCAAGGGTAGCAAAATCCCTTGAAGAATGTATGAAACCCGGAGACAATATCGAAATGGCAAAGGCGGATTTCAAACTTTTAAAAGCTGCCGAAAAGCTCGTTAAACCAATTTATAAAAAGTCTTGAAATTTATTTACCAATGGTGTATAGTTAACCTGTAATGTTGTGTAAAGGAGGCGTCCCTATGAATAAAGGTATTGTAAGACTTTATACCGGTGACGGAAAAGGTAAAACAACAATGGCACTCGGTATTGCTTTAAGGGTAGCCGGAGAGGGAAGACGTGTCTTCGTAGGACAGTTTATCAAGGATGATCCCAAAGGGGATATTTTAGCGCTTCGTAAGGCAATTCCCGGTGTTGTAACCGCACAGTTCGGTTGCGGAACAGGATGTATCGTAGGAAGAGAACCGGATAAAACCGATATCGAATGTGCAAAAAGAGGTCTTGAAAGAGCAAGACAGGCAATTAAAAGCTCGAATTTCGGTTTAGTAGTGCTCGATGAAATAACAATTCCCATGTATTTCGGACTTATAAGCGTTAAAGAGGTAGAGGAGCTTATTTCACTTAAATCTCCCGGAACAGAGCTTGTTTTAACAGGTCGCTATGCCTGCGATGAGCTTAAATCCCTTTGCGATATGGTAACGGTGGTTGAAAGCGAAAAAATGCCGAAACAGGTTCCGAATATTTAAACAATCGCAAGTTTGGACTTGAAAGTGATAATTTACAATGCTAAAATAGACTTGCAGCTTGAAAAGTAAATAACGTGGGTCTTATGGTTGCCTTAAAAGGCTTTTGCAATTTTTGCAAAAGGGAAAACGGTGAGAATCCGTTGCTGTTACCTCAACTGTATTTGCCGACGAAGAAAGCATTATGCCACTGTTGAAAAATGGGAAGGCGCTTTCCGAGGATGAAGCATAAGTCAGGATAATTTCCGTAAGATCTGTTTTCTCGGGTTAAGGGGAGTTCCACGGTTTATATATGCAAGAATTATTAAAAGGACTGCCGATTAATCGGCAGCCCTTTTTTAGTTTAAACAAAGCGGGCTTTTCCGATCCGGAAAAGTCCGTTTTTGCTTTTTTAATCAAAAATACTGTCAGCCCGCCAAATTTGCCGGCGCAGAAAAGTATCTCACTCCGCTTCTTTGCGCCGACCTCCCGAAATTCCACTTTGAAAAGAGGTTTTATATATGGATTATTCAGAAAGCATCAAAAAAACAGAGAAATATATAAGTGAGCATCTTTCGGAGGATCTTACCGCCGAAAGCATTGCAGCAAATGCAGGCTATTCTGTTTTCCATTTTTGCAGAGTTTTTAAAGAAAAAACCGGAAAAAGCCTTATGCGCTATGTCCGCGAAAAACGCCTTGAGGTAGCTGAAAAAGAAATGGAAAACGGTGAAACAACCGCAGAAGTTGCCGTAAAGTACGGATTTGAAACCTCAAGCGGATTTTCGAGAGCCTATTTCAGAAAGTTCGGAGAAAGACCTAAAAAAAGAATGAACGCATAAAAAAACGGTAGGCAAAAGCCTACCGTTTTTTTATTTATTCTGATTTTTAAGCTTTAAGCGGATTTTTCTATATTGTTTCGGAATTTCATCCAATTCCATATTGCGGGGAATATCGGTTGTTCCGCATTTCTTTGCGGTTTCATAATACCAACATTTAAAATCAAGAATATCCAATGTCTCTTTAAGCTCAGAAAGCTGCTTTTCAACATTTTCACGCTGTTTTTTGATAAGTTCCAAGCGCTCCTCAATGGTTTCGTCGCCTTTTAAAACCATGTAAATAAATTCCTTTATATCTTTAAGAGGCATACCGGTTTTCTTTAAACATTCTATTATTTGAAGCCATTCGTAGTCACTGTCTTTAAACATTCTTATTCCGCCGGATGAACGCTCTACAAAGGGAAGAAGCCCTTCACGGTCATAATATCTGAGAGTTGATGCAGGTATGTTAAGAAGCTTTGCCATTTCACCTATTGTATATAACATAAATTCCTCCATTTTAAATAATAAAAAATTTCAAAAAATCTATTGACTTTAAGTAAGCTTTAACTACTATAATATACTTAAACGCTAATATGATATCATAAGTGCTTTTATAAAACAAGATAATATTTTGATTTTACGGAGGTGTGAGATGCTGACAGTTACACTTAATAACGGTGTCAAAATGCCACAGCTCGGTTACGGTGTATATCAGGTAACAAAAGAAGAATGCGAACGCTGTGTAAGCGATGCTTTAAAATCGGGATATCGCCTTATTGATACCGCACAAAGCTATTTTAACGAGGAAGAAGTGGGAAACGCCATAGCCGAAAGTAAAATACCGAGGGAGGAAATATTCCTTACAACTAAGGTTTGGATTGAGCATTATGGTTATGAAAACTGCAGAGCCTCGGTAATTGAATCCATGCGTAAGCTCAAGGTGGATTATCTCGATCTCTGCCTTTTACATCAGCCTTTTGGAGATGTTTACGGTGCATATCGTGCTCTTGAGGACCTCTATGATGAGGGAAAAATAAGAGCCATAGGTATCTCAAATTTTTATCCTGACCGTATGGTGGATATAGCCTCTTTTGCAAGAATTAAGCCAATGGTAAACCAAATAGAGATACATCCGCATAATCAGCAGACAGAGGCTAAGCTTTGGCATGAAAAATATGATATTCAAATGGAAGCATGGGCTCCTTTTGGAGAGGGAAGAGGCGGAATGTTCGATGTTCCTCAGCTGAAAACCATCGCAGAAAAATACGGAAAAACCACAGCACAGGTTATACTCCGTTGGCATTTACAGCGAGGAACAGTCGTTATTCCGAAAACAACGCATATTGAACGAATGAAAGAAAATATAGATGTTTTCGATTTTGAGCTGTCGGAAAACGATATGTATGAAATATCGGCTCTTGATAAAAAACAAAGTTCATTCTTTTCGCATACAGACCCCGCAATGGTTGAATGGTTCGTAAAAATGGTGGAGGAACGCAAAAATCAAAAAGACCACACCAAAGAAAATAAAAATTGGTAAACGGAGGAAGTAAAAATGAGAAAGAATTTCGGAGCAAAACCTATTTTATATCCGCAGCCGGTTTTCATTATAGGTTCCTATGATGAAAACGGTACACCCGATGCAATGAATGCTGCATGGGGCGGTATAAGCGAGTCAAACGAAATATCAATGTGCCTCAGCGCAGGTCACAAAACGGTTAAAAATATCCTAAAAACAAAGGCTTTTACCGTAAGTATGGCAACTCTTGATACAATGGTCGCCTGCGACTATGTGGGAATCGTTTCCGGAAACAAGGAGTCAAACAAAATCGAAAAAGCAGGTTTTAATGCCGTTAAAAGCGAATTTGTAAATGCACCTCTGTTCAAAGAACTTCCTATGGCTGTGGAATGTAAGCTTATCAGCTACGATGAGGAAAGCTGCCGCATGGTTGGTGAAATCATAAATGTCTGCGCAGAAGAAAGCATCCTCACCGATGGAAAAATAGACCCTATGAAACTTAAACCCATAACATTCGACGGAATGAATAATGCCTATTATGTATTAGGAGAAAAAGTCGGCAACGCATTCAGCGACGGTGCTGCACTTAAATAATTGAGCTATGGGAAAAAATGTTTTGATTTTATCCGGAAGTCCGAGAAAAAACGGTAATTCGGATATTTTATGCGATGAGTTTGCAAAAGGTGCTAAAGAGGCGGGTAACTCCGTTGAAAAAATCCGTGTTTCCGAAAAGAAAATCGGATTTTGCCGTGCCTGCTATGCCTGTAAAGGAACGGGAAAATGTGTCATAAATGATGATATGGCAGAGGTACTCCAAAAAATCATAGATGCAGATGTCATAGTTTTGGCAAGTCCCGTTTATTTTTATTCGATAGATGCACAGCTTAAAGCGCTTATTGACAGAACAGTTGCCCGTTGGACTGAGGTCAAAAATAAGGAGTTTTATTACATAGTCACCGCAGCAGACAGTGAAATTGAATCCGCAAAAACAACAATTGAATGTTTCAGAGGTTATGCGGACTGCGTAGACGGTGCTGTGGAAAAAGGAATTATCTACGGTATGGGTGCCTATGAAAAAGGCGAAATAAGAGATACCGCAGCAGTTTCAAAAGCATATTCAATGGGAAAAACCGTATAAAAAGGGAGGAAGCACAAGCTTCCTCCTTTTTTTGCTATATTTGAATGGGGTAATTGTATTAGTGGATTTTTTGAAAAATATGTGCTAAACTGTAACTGAAATAAAAAATCAGTTGGTATCAGCATTGTCAAAAACACCGCTGTGAACGGTTATACCGCCATCAATGACCAATTCCTGGCCGGTATAGAACTCATCTTCAATTGCGAAAACAATTCCAAGTGCAATGTCTTCGGGCATTCCGAGAGTACCGGTTTTTCTGAGGGATTTAATATATTCTTCACCGTGAGTTTTCTCATTTACAAGTCCGGAATATACTGTTCCGGGATAAACAGAGTTTACACGGATATTGTTATTTTTATATTCTGCGGAAAGACATTTTGAAAGAGAACGTACAGCACCTTTAGAGGTGGAATAAGCAAGAGTGTTAGGAATTCCGAGCAGTGCAGAAGCGGAAGAAACGTTCACAATAGCACCCGGGGTACCTTGTTTTACCATTTGCTTAATAGCATAAGAATCGCAAAGAACACATCCGGTGCAGTTTACCTGCATAACTCTTTCAAATGCTTTTGTATCAAGATTTTCGGCTCTGTTAAGTGCAGGAGGTACAATACCTGCGCTTGCAACCATTATATCCAAATGTCCGTAAAGCTCTACGGTTTTATCAACAAGAGCTTTTACAGCTTCTTCATCGGATACATCTACTTTAATAAAGGGTGTATTTAATCTTTCAGATTGCTGTTTTCCTGCTGCTTCATTGAAATCGGCAATTACAACCTTAGCACCTCTGCTGAGAAGTATTTCAACAGTTGCCAAGCCGATTCAGGATGCGCCTCCGGTAACAATAGCAACCTTTTCTTCAATTTTAAACATATTGGCATTCCTCCTTTTTTGTAAATAAAGTTTAGCATATTAAAAAAATTAATAATACAAACTCTTTTGGGAGGTTGTCAAAAAATGTACTTTTCGACTGAAAAGTACATAAAATAAAGATAGTTTGGAGATTTATTATGAATTCTGAAAAAAGATTGATGCAGGCAATAAAATGTCTGTTGGATAAACATCCAATCGAAAAAATAACAATAAATATGATATTGGAAGAAAGCGATTTGTCGAAATCAACATTTTACAAATATTATTCCGATAAATACGATTTAGCGGTTTCATATTATAATTATGTTATCAAAACAAAAATCGAAGATTCAAGCTTGAGCTTTTCTGATAATGTCGAAAGACTTTTGAATTTTATAAAAGGAAATCCCAACTATTATTACCATCTCATTAAAATTGATGAGCAGGAGAATTTTTTTAATGTTTTCTATAATTCATCAATGGATAATTCCTATAAAATAATTGAAACAGAGAAAAAAGAACCCTTGTCAAACACGGAAAAAATTTCTCTTTCACTTTTTGTTGCAGGCTGCGGATATATCGTTCAGCAGTGGATTGCAAATGGCATGAAAGAGGAGCCTTGCGAGCTTGCACAAATTATGTATGAATCAATTCCCATAGCCCTGAAAAAGTATTTTTGATAATAAAAAATCGAGTATTCATAAAGTCAAATCCTTTATGAATACTCGATATGGTCGGAGTGACGGGACTCGAACCCACGACCTCTTGGTCCCGAACCAAGCGCGCTACCAAACTGCGCTACAC
>CAZEKU010000012.1:0-17614 GCA_964512935.1 uncultured Oscillospiraceae bacterium
AGTCCTGCAAACATTCCCGCAGGGCCAAAGCCTATTATTACAGGTCGAAAAATCGGCTGTGATTTGAGCACCGGTATATTTACCGGTGCTGTTTTTCTGAGCACGACATTTTTCTGTTTCGCTTTTTCTGCAATTTTTTCCTCATTTTCGCAGGAAACAGCTATTGAAAAGACAAGGCTTACCCTGTCCTTTTTTCTTGCGTCAACAGATACTTTTGATACGGAAACACTTTTCGCTTCCGAAGATTTTATTTTGAGCACGGAAAAAGCTTTTTCAAAAGCTTTTTCTTTTGGCTCACCCGGTGCTATTTTTATTTCGGAAACAATTATTGGCATTTTCCTTCTCCTTATCTCTATAAAACCAAAAAGGCTCATTGCAGAGCCTTTTTCTTTAGTTTTCTTTAACAGTAATAGTAATTGAATATGTTCCTATTGCCCATGCATTCTCTCCGCCCGGAAGGAAAACCTCTGCCTGAACACGATACTGTCCGGTTTGAGTTATCTCCCTCGTGCTCAAATCGAGCTGAACAACAATATCCTTTGCGGAAAGCGAATTTATTACATCCTTATGTCCGATAAGCTTAACCTCCACCTTAGAAGTGTTTGAGGTTACCTTATACTCCTTCGGAACATTTATTATATTTATTTTTGTGGCGCTGAAAGTACTTTCAACATAATCGGTGAAATCAAAATTGAGATACACATCGTCCATATAATTTTGGCTTGTAAGTCCTTCAGGAAGTTTTAAGTCAAACTTTATCGAAGGATTTTCAAGAGTGAGAACTCTTAAATCTACATAGCCGAGGAAAATATCGCTGTATTTTTCGATTATATGGTTTTCGCCCTCTACTAATACTTCCGTACCGGAAATTGTGTAATTCAGATTCGATGTATCAAAATAATCGGGAACATTTTTATAATCAAACACAAGGGGAAGTCTTGCGGTTCTGTGTACGGGTATAAATACGGTTGCAACTTCGTGATCAAGACTTATTTCATCCCTGCTGTAATTGATATTATTTCCTGCGCTGTCTACAAGGAAAACCTCGCCTACCGCAGCTATTGTTGCATTATAGTTTCCGGAAAGCACCACATCAACATATGCATTTTCGACCTTATTAAGGTCAATTTCCGGTCCTGTTACAACAATTTGGCTCGGGGATGTATATATTTCCTCCTGAATATATTCATCGGGTATATCGTAATCGCCGTTTATTCTATATTTAAGCGGAACAATTTTTTCGACATATTTATCGAATTTTACCACAATTTTTGAAGGTGAAACATTGACTATTTCAAAATCCTTTGAGCTGTTGTTCACTGCTTTAAGCTCAAGTTCATAAACTCCTGCACCGGAAACACCCGAAAGTGAAGGAGAAACCGAGATATTTTCGGCGGAAACACCGCCTATTACAGAACGGGAACCGCTTATTGTAACATTAACAGTACTTTCGGCACCCTCAATTGCTGAAAGTCCGAGTTCACCGAGTATACCCGACTGTACATTGACATTTACTCCTACTCCGGAAATCACAACTTCACCTGTGGGTCTTATTACAAGTGACACTGTGAGCCAAAGTACAAATGAAATTAAAAGTGAGATGAGAAAAACTATTCTTTTGTCTTTAAAAATAAAATTCATTTTTCCTCAGTCCCACCTTTTCCGAAGATCTTATTTACAACGGTTTCGCTTTTTTCCGGAATCATATATTCCTCAAGCTTGCGTTTAAGATAGACGGGGTCTATTTCACGCATAAGCTCCCCGTTTACTGCCATTGAAATTTTACCGGTCTCCTCGGATACAACAACAGCTACTGCATCGCTGTTTTCGCTTATTCCGAGAGCTGCTCTATGTCTTGTTCCGAGCATATTGCTTATATCATAGTTTTGCGAAAGAGGCAAAAAGCATCCCGCTGCATAAACTCTTCCATTTCTTATTACGGTTGCACCGTCATGGAGAGGTGCATTATGGAAAAATATATTTCCGATTATTTCCTTGCTCGGCTCTGCATTGACTATTGTTCCGGTGGATATTATCTCGCCGAGCTTTGTTTCACGCTCGAAAACAATAAGTGCACCCACATCATGTTTTGAAAGTTCGGTTACGCCATCGACGATTTTTGCTATACAGTTTTTTATAACCGTTTCGTCATCGACTTTTTCGGTTGTGAAATTAAGAAAAGTCAGGCTTGATATTTTTGATTTTCCGACACTTTCAAGTGCATGACGAAGTTCGGGCTGGAATACTACTAAAACGGCAATTATACCGAAACTGAATACCTGCTCAAGGAGATAAAGGGTACTTTTAAGTTCAAGCGCAGCAGAAACCAAATACATCACAAAAAGGATAAAAATACCCTTTATAAGCTGTCCTGCTCTTGTGTTGGAAGCAAAAAGGAGCATTCTGTATAAAAGATATGCAATTATTATTATATCTATAAGATCCCATATTCTGAAGGTTCTGAGCACATTCAGTATGTTGCTCCAAGACAATGCAATTTCCGCCATATTCTTTCCTCTTTATATAAAAATAAATATTACTCTTAATATTATAATAACACAAGAGGGCATATTTTCAAGTATTATTTTGTTAACGAATTCAAATATTTTCAGAAATTCCATGAATTATTCCAATTAGTTTTAAAACCTCCTTTTCGGTGTTCATAGGACCTATGCTCAAACGGCAGGTGCCCCGTTTTTCGGTGTTCATTTTATGATGTGCAAGTGATGCGCAGTGAAATCCTCCTCGTGATGCAACGCCTTTTTCCGAAAGTTTTGCAGACAGCTCCTCCCCCGAAAGATCTCCGAGCACGAATGAAATAACCGAGCTGTGAGTTTCAATTTCCGGTGGTTTTGTAAAAAGTTTGACCCCTTTTATTGACGAAATTCCCCGATAAAGCTCCTTTGCAAGGGATATTTCTCGCTTTGCAATATTCATTTCGCCCTCTTTTTGAACAAGACTTATTCCCGAAAGAAGTCCGCAAATTCCCGGAACATTAAGTGTTCCGCTTTCAAGCATTTCCGGAAGTCCCTCCGGCTGATTCGGAAGGAGCGAATAGCTTCCTGTACCTCCGAAAAGATGCGGTTTTAAAATTTCAGGTTTGTTCGCTGCAAGAATTCCGGTTCCCATTGGGCCTAAAAGCCCTTTATGTCCGGGTGCGCATACAAAATCCACACCCGTTTTTTCCATATTCATATGCTCACTTCCTGCGGTTTGCGCCATATCTGTCATAAAAAGCAGACCATATTTTTCGGCAAGATTTGCGAGCATATCTATAGGAAGTTTTATTCCGAAAACATTTGATGAGCCTGTTGCAACTATCATTTTTGTATCGTTTCTTATTAAATTTTCAAAAGAGCGAACTGTTTTTTCAGGTTCGCCCTCGAACACTTCGGCAACTGAAAAATCCGCTTTTTCTCTGCTTTTCAGTTCAAAAAGAGGTCTGAGCACGGAGTTGTGCTCAAGATCCGAAATTATAAAATGTCCGCCCTCCAATCCCGTGCTCATGAGCACGATGTTGAGAGCCTCGGTGCAGTTTTTGGTAAAAACAAGGTTCTCCGGATTTTTAAGTCCGAACAAGGCTGCCGCTTTTTTTCTGCATTCATAGATTTTTCTTGATGTTTCCATTCCCATTTTATGTCCGCTTCTTCCGGGGTTTGCTCCGTAGCTGTAAAAGGCTTCCGCTACGGCATTTCTGACTGCGGAGGGCTTTGGATAGGTTGTAGCCGCATTATCAAAATAAAGCATTTTTTCACCGGCTTTCTCTTATTTCATTCACCCTTATTCCTGCTCTTTTCAATACAGCACTGATTTTTTCTTTTTCGCCGTAAGCCTTTATTACATATCCGCATCCGTATGGATTCATATTCGTATCACGGAAAACGCTTGCTTTAAATCCGTTTTTCTTAAGCAAATCCTCGCCTTTCATGGCGCTTGTTATTGAACTTAAAAGGAAATAATATTCTCTCATAATTTATACCGCCGTTCATCGGATAATTTTCTTTACATTATATGAGAGCTTTCTGTTTTTCGGCAATAAAAAAATGCCCGTTTTAAAACGGGCATTTTTTAGGTTTTATTCTACCGAGTTTGCAAGGGCAACATTATAATCATGCTCTGCCTGTGTTCTTCCGTAATAGAATTTTCCGTTCTTATCCGTAACGAAATAGTAATAATCGGTGCTTGCAGGATAAAGCGCAGCTTTAATTGCATTCATACCGGGGTTACATATCGGGCCTACGGGCAGGCCGGATCTGTAATAGGTGTCGTAGGAAACATGATATGTGTCGGAAAGTACTTCATCCTCAACATAGGGCTGAATTTCCTGTTGATAATAGAACCATGTTACATCCGACTGGAGTCCTGCAAATCCCGAACCGGGTGCAAGGCGGTTATGGAATGCGGAAGATACTTTTTCCATATCGTCCATATATGCAGCCTCGGACTGGATAACAGATGCAAGGGTTATAACCTCATCAAGGCTCATTCCAAGTTCCTGCATACGGAGATAGTATTCGGAGGTTATTTTATTATTAAAGTTATCAATGAATTTGGCGATAACACTTCTTGGAGTGGAGTTTGTATAGAACTCATAGGTATCGGGGAAAAGATATCCCTCCCACTTATAGTAGATATACTCACTTGTACCCATCATATTTTCGAACTCATATTCAAAGGTTTCGGTTTTTGCAGCCTCGATAAATTCATCGTAACCGCAAACTCCGTTTTCCTCAAGGCGCTTTGCTATTTCGGTGAGTTTCATACCTTCATAGAAACTTACTTTAACAACATTTTTTGCCACCTCTTTGCTCTTGAGCACCTGGAATATCTGGTCATATCCGAGATTTGAATTGAGCTTATAGGTTCCCGGGGCAAGCTTTGTTTCCATATCCTTTACCATTGCATATACTTCAAAGGTAAACGGTTCATCAATGACACCATTTTCTTTAAGCAGCTTTGCAATATCCGAAAGGCCGTATCCTTCAGGGATTGTTACCTCTATCTCACGGCTCTCTTTGCTGAATCCGACAAGGTCGTTTATACTTGAAAGAGCGAAAGTTGCAATAAATATTGAAACTATTAGCACCGCAGAAACCCAAACAACTGTTAAAAGCCAATTATAGGCTGTTTTGAAATTTTTATTGTTTTTTGCGGATACTTTATCGCTTACAGCTTTCTTTTTTGAGGGTTTCGTATTTTCGACAGCCTCAACTTTTTCTTTAATCGGTTCTACTTTTACCTCTTTTTTATATTCCTCTTCGGGAGGAGGCGGAGCGAAGGTTTCGTCCTCAAATTCAAAAGCATTTTTTACGGGAGCTTTTTCTTCTTTCTTTTTGGACGAAGATGTTGCATCCTCGAAAAACGAAGAAAACACAAGGTCATCCTCATCGTTTTCGATTGGCACCTTAGGTGTTTCTATCGGTTCAAGGTCTTTGAAAAAATCTTCAAATTCTTTATTGTTCATAAAATCCTCCAATCATTCCATTGATTTTATTTGTAACCAACGGCTGAAAGTTTTCATATCATATAACATACCGGCAAAACGAAAAATCCCAATGCCGATATAAATTATTCTTACGAGGTGAAATTTCATGTTCGGAAACAATAACTGCTGCTGGTGGATAATCATCCTTATCATTCTCTTCGCCTGCTGCGGCAATAACGGTTTTGGCAACAACGGCTGTGGCTGCGGAAACGGTTGTGGCTGCAATAATGACTGCGGCTGCGGATGCGGCTGATAAAACTTGTCCATAAGCCCTGCCCTGCGATTATAACGCAGGGCT
This sequence comes from uncultured Oscillospiraceae bacterium, assembly GCA_964512935.1. Classification (GTDB taxonomy): domain Bacteria; phylum Bacillota; class Clostridia; order Oscillospirales; family Ruminococcaceae; genus UMGS1668. The sequence goes on from CAZEKU010000012.1 coordinate 5,784, forward strand.
TTCGGCGTTAGTTTAAAAATTCCTCTACGCCGTCAAGATTTCCTTTTATTGCTTTTATAAGTGCAAGAGAAAATTCTTTTGCAGAGGTTGGGCCGTTTGCGGTTATGAGTTTTTTATCCTCTACGACTTTTTCCGATATAAACTCCCCTTCGGGAACTTCAAATCCGGGAAAGCAGGTATATTTTTTATCTGTTAATGCACCGGTTTTTGAAAGTACATATCCGGGTGATGCACATATTGCACCTATTATAATATCATTATTCAGTGCAAATGTTATTGCATTGTTAACAGTTTCGGAATTTTTAAGATTTTTTGCACCGGGCCATCCTCCCGGAAACACAATTGCCTCGGCATTTTTCAAATCCACTTCATTTTCGGAAATATCCGCAGCTACGGTAAGTCCATGTGCGCTTTTGATTTCCTTTTTTCCAACGCCTACCGTAACCGTATCTATTTCCGCCCTTTTCATAAGGTCGAAAGGGACTATTGCCTCCATATCCTCAAAACCGTCTGCAAGAAATATATATACCATATTTTCTCCTTATTTCATTATAAGCTCGGTTCTCGGTTTACCGCAGCTCATTTTACCCTCGGAGCATCTTCCCTCGGAAATACATGATGGACCTGCATGAGCAAAAAGCGACGGTGCCTCTTTTCTGCAAAGTCTGAGCATTTCATCTGCTACTGCACGAATTTCCCATTGAGCACGGCTGCAGCAACGAAGTCTGAAAAAGTTGCGGAGACTTCTGATATTCATTGTCACTATCATTTTTGTATCGCAGGCATTCGGAAGTACAAATCTTGCATCCTCAATTGCCTTTTTTTCAGCAAGCTTTGTGGCTTCTTCCTCGGATTTTCCTTCTGCAACAAACTCTTTTATCGCTTTTTTCTTTAAAATTTAGGTGAGCTTGCTGTAACTTTCTGCACAGGTATCCATTATTTTATTATATTCCGCAAGAGCCTCTTCATCCTCTGAAACTGCAGGCGGAATTATAAATTCAAAATGGCCCTCTTTATTTACATAGCGCTGACTTTGAACGCTGAAAGAAGCAATTCTGTGTCGGGTTATCTGTGCAAGAAGTGCTCTTGAAACGCCCTCTATTGTAAATGTAAATGTAACATGCTCAAGCGGACTTTCGTGTCCGAGACGCTCAAGCATTGCAACATAATCGGAGGCTTTTTCATCGGTCATACCGTCAAAAAGCTCATCCGCACCGGAATTGCTGTAGCAAAGTCTTGCGGCAGCGGCAATTGTTTTTTCGGGATCCGGTGTATGACAAAGTAAATTAACTTTCATGGATTAGCCTCCTTTTATTTATAGTTAGATATATTTTATTATATAACAAATTCAGCATTATAGCAAGAACAAGAAAAGTTATTTTAAAGCTCTCCTTATATATTTTTTAATATAGCCTTAACTAAAAAACGGTGCGGCCAAAAGGGTCGCACCGTTTTTTTGCTTTTAAAGCGGATTTTTTATTTTACGGTAATTGTAAATCCGAGAGTTTCAATATGCATTCCCTCTGCATCAAGGAACATAACGGATATAGTGGAAGTTCCTTCACCGATTGCTTTAAGCTCAAAGGTACCGTTTTCGAGTTTTGCTCTGTTGTCTGCGGAAACAACGCTTACGTTGTCATACATAAGAACAGCCATTGCTGCATTATCACCGAGAGCTACGGGAATTTCAATGGTATCACCTACAAGATAGGTTATGGGCATTTCGGAAATATTGCCATCATAACCATAGTTTCCGATAGTGAATTTCCATTCATCCTCTGCGATATTTCCGACAAAGCCTTTGATATCGTCAACATAGAAGAATTTTTCATCCATAGTTACGGAATAGGTTTCGCCCATTTCAAATGCTTCGCCTTCGGGAAGCATGATGATAAGCTGAGCATAAGCAGGGTTTGTTCCGCTGTTGAGGAAGATTTTATCGGTATCCATACGGGCATCGTATCTTAAAATCTCTTTACCGTCGGAAACTCTTGTTACGGCAACTTCACCGGTTCCCATTTCAACATTGGGAGTATTCATTACTATCTGAAGTGCTGTAAGTCCGGAGGCAAAGGTCTGTCCTTCATCGCTCATAGGATAGAATTTAACTTCAAAAGTATCTTCGGTAACATAGGTGGGATCGGGTCTTGCGCAACCGGTTACGCAAAGCATTACAAGCATAAGACCGAGAATTACGGCTATTGTTTTTTTCATATTGATAAACATCCTTTCTGCATATCTAATGGCAATTATAGTATAAATCATACGAAAAAGCAAACTATTTTTAATTTTATAGATAAAAATTGAGAATTTGTTCATAAATATGCATATTTTTTGGATTTTATATATTTTGTAATATTATATTCTAAATTATTTAAAGCTGTTTTCTTGACACAAATTCTCTTTTGGGTTAGGATTATATAAAATATATTTTCGGAGGAAATTTATGTTCAGTGAATACAGCGCACTTGGAATTGTTCACAAAATTCTTAAATTACATATAAAACCCGGCGACTTTTGCATTGATGCAACAAGTGGAAACGGTCACGATTCCGTTTATCTCTGTGAGCTTTGCGGTGAAAACGGTCATGTTCTTGCTATGGATATTCAAAAGGAGGCTGTTGTCTCCACTGAAAAAAATCTTTCCGAACACGGTTTTTCGAAAATGAGTGAGGTTTTCTGCATGAGTCACTGTGATATTGATAAAATTGCGAAACCTAACAGTGCAGACTGTATTGTATTCAATTTCGGTTGGCTTCCGGGTGGTGATCACAATGTTTTCACCCGTGCGGAAACAAGTATTCCCGCTATACAAAAATCTCTTGATATTTTAAAACCCGGCGGACTTCTTTCTCTTTGTGTTTACTATGGAAGAAACAACGGTTATTCCGAGCGTGATGCTATATTGGATTTTGTAAAATCACTTCCCGGAGCACAATATAATGTTATGAAATGCGATTTTTTGAATCGCTTTAATGATCCGCCTTTTCCGATTTTTATTGTTAAGGATAAAGAATATTTTAAATAAACTATTCAAAAAAACTCCGCACAGTTATACTGTACGGAGTTTTTTATTTATCGGTTTAGGATTATTTGATTATTTCAATTCCACCTATAATGGGGAGAGGTTTCATCTTTCCGGTTGCAGCATTTACGATTCCGAGAATCATAAATACAAAGCAGGCAATGTTAAGAGCCCAAGCGATTATTACACCTACAAAAGGTATGAATGCGAGTATTGCATTTGCAACACCAACAACTATATTTGCAATAAGAAGAACAAGTCCCTGATTTGCATGATAGCGTGCAAAAGCATCATCCTTTGCACAAAGAATTGTTACAATACAAAGAATCCAAATATATGATATTGCCGCAAGAAGTTTATTTTTGGTTTCCATAAGTTTTCTCCTTAATTTTCGATAAAATTATTTAATATCCTCTTCACCGAATGGGTCACCGCATTCGGGACAGAATTTCGGGGGATTTTTAGGATCTTCGGGTTCCCATCCGCATTTATCGCATTTATATTGCAAAACACCCGCAGGTTTTTTTGCACCGCATTCATGGCAGAATTTGCCCTTATTCACTGCACCGCAGGAACAGGTCCATCCATCTTCGGGTTTTTTATTTCCACATTCTATGCAGAATTTTCCGGTGTTTACCTTTCCGCAGGAGCAGGTCCATCCGCTTTCCTGTTTTGCAGGTTGCTGAGGCTGTTGAGGCTGCTGCTGTCCCATTGCATAAAGATTCTGTGCATTTACTCCACCGGCATTCTGAGCCATATTCATACCCATAAATGCCATTGCAGCACCGCCTTCGTTAGCTGCAGCAGACTGCATAGCAGATGCCTGTGCTCCTACAAGATGAGCTGCTGCTAAGGTTGGATCTCTGAATGCGGCATTGCGCTGGAGCTCCTTTATCATCTTTTCGTCTTCTTCTTCAGCTTTTACAGATGCAACTCCGAAGGATACGATTTCAATACCTCTGAGACCTTTCCATTTTTGAGAAAGCACCTCATTAAGAGCATCGGATATCTCAACAGTATGACCTACAAGGGCGGAATATCTTATTCCCATTGCGGAAATTTTTGCAAAGGCAGGCTGAAGTGCCGAAAGGATCTCTGTTTTAAGCTGACCTTCAAGTTCACTTCTCTCATACTTTTGTGTTACATTTCCGCAAACATTGGTATAGAAAAGAATCGGGTCGCAAAGATGGTAGCTGTATTCACCGAAGCAGCGGATATTTATATCAATATCAATGCCCGCTCTTTCATCAACAACTCTGAACGGAACAGGATTAGGTGTTCCGTATTTGTTTCCCATAAGCTCTTTTGTATTAAAATAGTATACCCGCTGATCTTTTGCGGTATCACCGCCGAAGGTGAAACGTTTTCCTATGGTTTTAAATGTATCAACTACACTTGTACCGAGCTTTCCGCTGAAAATTGAGGGTTCTGTAGAGGTATCATAAGTATATTCACCGGGTTCTGCACAAATGTCAACAACTTTTCCCTGTTCAACAATGCACATACACTGTCCGTCTGCAACTGCTATAACCGAACCGTTGGATATGATGTTATCTTCGCCTTTTGTATTAGAACTTCTGCCGCTTACTCTTTTTTCACCTTTAGTTACAAGAATATCCGCAGGAATTGCATCACAGTAAAAATATTCCTTCCACTGATCTGCAAGAACTCCGCCGACAGCACCGCTTATTGCTTTAATAAGTCCCATGGAAAACATCTCCTTTATTTTTCATTCAATTAAATTATAAGATTTTTTGTAAAATTTATCAATAGTCAATTGATAAAATCACAGTTTTTATTACATTTTTTTACATTCTATTCATTTTCTGTAACAAAAAAGCCACCCTTAGGTGGCTTTTTCTTTTAAGAAAGCTCCGTCATATTTGTATAAAGACGGTAATAATTTCCATGCTGTTTCAAGAGGTCGTAATGGTCTCCTCGCTCAACTACCTTGCCCTGTTCAAGAACAAGAATTGCATTGGAGTTTCTTACGGTAGAAAGTCTATGAGCGATTATAAATACCGTTCTTCCTTTCATAAGTCCGTCAAGACCTTTTTCGATGAGTTTTTCGGTTCTTGTATCAACCGATGAGGTAGCTTCATCAAGAATGAGCACGGGTGTTTTTGATACCGCAGCTCTTGCAATTGCCAAAAGCTGGCGCTGGCCTTGGGAAAGATTTGCACCGTCGGAATAGATAACCGTATCATATCCATTAGGCAGATGGCTTATGAAATAATGGGCATTTGCGATTTTTGCTGCCTCGATACATTCTTCATCCGTTGCCTCAAGTCTTCCGTAACGGATATTATCCATAACAGTTCCGGTGAAAAGATGTGTATCCTGTAAAACAATACCGAGTGAACGCCTGAGGTCATCTTTTCTTATATCCTTGACATTGATTCCGTCGTAGGTGATTTCGCCGCCTTGGATATCGTAGAATCTGTTTATAAGATTGGTGATGGTGGTTTTTCCCGCTCCTGTTGAGCCTACAAAGGCGATTTTCTGTCCGGGTTTTGCATAAAGCGAAAGTCCCTTTAGAACAGGTTTACCCTCTACATAAGAAAAATCGACATTGTTGAAACGGACATCGCCTTTGAGCGGAACTTTTTTTCCGTCGGGGAGAATCCAATTATAATCGTCGCCGTTTCTTTCAAGGGTTACTTTACCCTCATCAACCTCGGGCTCCATATCAAGTACATCGAATATTCTTTCTGCACCTGCCAATGCAAGCATTATTGAGTTGAACTGTTCGGAAATTTGGCTTACTCTGTCTGCAAAGGTTCTTATATATTGCAGGAAAGCGATAAGTATACCGCCCGCCTCTTCACCTGTGAGCCAAAGTACGCCTATTGCACAGGTCAGTGCATAGAACATATGCGAAAGGTTATTGAGCAGAGGTCCTACAACTGAGGTTGCTATTGTTGCTGTGGTGGAGGAGGCTCTCAGATTTTCGTTTATGGGTTCAAAGTTTTCCATGACCTCTTTTTCATGGGTAAAAACCTTGATATCCCTTTGGCCGGATATCATTTCCTCAATATATCCGTTTACGGATGCTGCGTGTTTTTGCTGTTCACGATAGCTTTTGCTGCTTACTTTTGTGGTAACACGCACAATAAGCACTACAATTACCGCAAGTACAACCATTATTGAGAAAAGCTTCATTGAAAGAACAAGCATCATGGAAACTGTTCCTATAAGGGACATAACCGATATCATAAGCTGAGTTATGCTGTGCTGTAAAAGCTCGTTTGTTGCTTCGATATCGTTTGTAAAATAGCTCATAAGGCTTCCGTGGGTGTTATTATCGAAATAGCTTATGGGCAGTTTTTGCATTTTTGCAAAAAGCTCCGAACGAAGTTCACGCATAATTACCGTACTGCATTCAAGCATAAGGCGGTTAAGGAGATAGTTTGTTACGGCACTTGTGAGATAGAGCGCTGCAAGTCCTGCTAAAAGTGCTAAATATTTTGCATAGGTCTCATTCGGTGCAATGCCTGTTTCTTTGAGTATATTTACTAAAGGTTTCATACAGTAGGATGCACCTATGGTTGCGGCGGCGTATATTGCTATTGATACTACTGCGGAAACGAGTATAGGTGTGCAGTGACGGAAATATTTAAAAAGTCGGAAAAGCGTTTCCATCGGTGAGGAGGCTGCTTTATAATTCCTGAGTTCAACCCTCGGCATTTTGCTCATCCTCCTCTCTCATTTGGCTTCTGTAAACATCACGATAGATTGCACTGCGTTCCATGAGTTCGTCATGGGTTCCCACATCGGAAATTCTGCCTTCGTCAAGAATTGCAATTCTGTCGCAGGTCATTATGGATGCGATTCTCTGTGCAATTATTATTTTTGTGGTACCTTCCATTGAATGATGGAGTGCATGGCGTATATGTTCATCGGTAGTCATATCGCAGGCGCTTGTGGAGTCATCTAAAATAAGTATTTTCGGATGTTTTATAACAGCTCTTGCTATTCTCAAACGCTGACGCTGTCCACCCGAAAGGTTTGCACCGTCCTGTTCAAGCATGGTTTCGTAACCGTCCTTGAATCTGTCTATAAATTCATCTGCGCAGGCTATGTTACAAGCCTCTTTCATCTGTTCGAGAGTTGCATTTTTATCACCCCAACGGAGGTTTTCGGCTATTGTTCCACTGAAAAGTGAACCGTTTTGGAGTACCATTGAAACTCCGTTTCTGAGGCTTTCGAGTTTGTAATCCTTTACATCTACACCGCCTACCTTTACGGTTCCGGAAAGTGTATCGTAAAAACGGGGTATAAGGTTCACAAGAGTTGATTTTCCGTCTCCTGTTCCTCCGATTATTCCCATAGTTTCACCGCTTTTTATGTGCAGATCAATATGTTTAAGCTGAAGCTTTTCGGTATTTCCGGTATAGCTGAAACAAACATCTTCAAAATCAACACTTCCGTCTGAAACTTCTCCTTCATGTGAACCGTCAACGATATCAACCTTTTCGTCGAGCACTTCGTTTATACGAATAAGAGATGCTTGAGCACGGGAAAGGGACATTACAAGCCATGAAAGCATTGTGAGGGAGCTTACAGCCTGAGTTGTATAGGAAACCATGCTCACAAGTTCACCTGTTAAAAGACCTGTTTTTTGGAAGATTATTTCTCTTCCTCCTATAAACAGGAGAATTACAGTACAAGTCCACATTATAACCATTTGAATAGGGCCTGTTAATGTGAAAAGTCTCGATGATGCAAGCTGAGCATTGCGCAGCTCCTCCGCAGTTTCACGGAAACGCTTTGATTCATAATCTCCACGCACATATGCTTTTACTACTCTGCTGCTAACAAGGTTTTCCTGAATAGCCTTATTCATTCCATCCATCTTTTGAAGCATTTTCTTAAAACGGGGCTGACCTGTTTTTATAAGCAGTGCAAGTATTACCGCAAGAATCGGTATACAGAAAACAAAAACCAATGCAAGACGAGGTGCAATTGCAAAAGCCATAACCGTTGCCATAATTACCATTATAGGTGAGCGCATAAGTACACGCAAAACCTGTGCAAGTGTCATACGCATTGTATTTACATCCGTAGTTGCTCTTGTTATAAGGCTTGAGGTTGAAAATTTATCGGTATTTGCAAAAGAAAAGCTCTGTATTTTTTCAAGCAATGAGGACCTGAGATTTTTTGCAAATCCCTGACTTGCAAGAGCCGAAAATCTTGCAGCTAAAAGTCCGCAGGTCATTGAAACTATTGATACGCATACCATTGCCGCACCTACTGTTACGACAAATTTATTGCGGTTTGCAATAAGCTCTTCCGAAAAAAGCCATTTGAGCATGAAATTTTCTTCTCTGTAAAGTCCTCCGTCCACGATTACGGACATGAGCATAGGTATCAATACTTCAAGCATTACTTCCGCACATCCGAAAATCAATGTGAGCAGGGTATATACTTTATAACCCTCAAAAATTTTCCCAAGGTGGCGGAAAATGCTTTTTTTAGGCTGCGTTTCGATTGCTACCATCTCCTTTTTGTTTCTTATCTAACAAAATTATATCAAAATATGGTAATTTATTCAATATCAACGAATAAATAAAATAGTACTGTTTACTGTGCTTTGTTTTGGTGATTTTAATAACGGCAGTTTCATTTTTCAACAAAAAAGGAGAAAGCCTTGCTTTCTCCCTTTTTATTATTTTATTTTCAATTATTTATTGAGTTCTTCCATCTCTTCGATAAGCTCACCGAAAAGTTTAAGTGCGGAGTTTACGGGCTCGGGGCTGCTCATATCTACGCCGGCGATTTTAAGGAGAGATATCGGGTCGGAGCTTCCGCCGCTTGAAAGGAATTTCTTATATGCGGCAACTGCGGGTTCACCTTCGGAAAGGATTTTATTTGCAATTGCAACAGCGGCAGAGAAACCTGTTGCATACTGGAATACATAATAGTTATAGAAGAAATGGGGGATTCTTGCCCATTCAAGTGCAATTCCGTCATCGGATACCATATCGGGTCCGAAATAGAGCTTATTGAGCTCATGGTATTTTTTAGAAAGTACTTCTGCAGTAAGAGCTTCACCGTTTTCGGAAAGTTTTCCTATTTCCATTTCAAATTCGGCAAACATTGTCTGACGATAAACAGTTCCCTTAAAGGAATCAAGGAAATGGTTGATAAGATATGCTCTTTCGGTTTTATCCGAGAAGATAGCGCATAAGAAGTACTTCGTTACAGGTGGACGCTACTTCTGCTACAAAAATTACATAATCAGCAGTATTTACAGGCTGATTTTTGGTGCTGTGATAGCTGTGGAGCGCATGACCCATTTCATGTGCAAGGGTGAACATACAGTCAAGAGTATCTTTATGGTTAAGAAGAACATAAGGGTGCAAAAGTCCTGAACCGGTTGAGTATGCTCCGCCACGTTTTCCTTCGTTTTCATAAACATCTATCCATCTGTTGTCAAATCCTTCTTTGAGAATTGCGGTATAATCCTCACCGAGAACGGAAAGTGCCTCGAGAACGGTTTTTTTAGCCTCATCAATGCTTATGCTTGATGCTGCATCGGCTACGATAGGAGTATATACATCGTACATATGGAGCTCATCTACGCCGAGCATTTTCTTGCGCAGAGCAACATATTTATACATTTTATCAAGGTTATTATGAACAGCCTCGATAAGGTTGGTATATACCTCTACCGGAACTTCGGTATGGTCAAGAGCTGCCTCAAGGGTGGAATTATATTTTCTTGCTTTTGCAAAGAAATTGCGTTTTTTGAATTCGCCATCAAGGGTCGTTGCAATTGTATTTTTAAGCTCGCCGTAACGGTTATAATATGCCTCGAAGGTATTTTTTCTGAGAACACGGTCGGAGCTTTCTTCAAGCGGAACAAAGGAACCGTTTGTGAGAGAATGTACATTGCCTTCGCTGTCGGTTACATCGGGGAATTTAAGGTCTGCATTGCGGAGAATTCCACCGATTTTGCTTGCGGAATCTGCCATTTCCTCTGCGGAAGCAAGAAGTGCCTCCTCCTCTTTTGAAAGGATGTGTGCAGATCTTCTGCGAATTTTATATATACTTCTGCGATAGGTTTCAAGTTCAGGACATTCTTTATAAAAAGCGTTAAGAGTTTCTTCGGGAATTGCCATTATTTCAGTGGTTGCAAACGCACTTGCGGAAGATAATGCAACAGCGGTGCTCACTGCTTTTCCTCTGAAATCCTGATATTTACCGTTGCCCATATCCTGGTCGGCGCTGCAGCTTGCATAGGTATAAAGGGTTTCGACACGAACGGTAAGTTCATCATCAAGTTTGTAGTATGCAAGCAGATTTTCTGCGGATTCTCCGAGTTTTCCCTGATGCTCTGCTACTTTTGCGGGATACTCTTTAAGAGCCTCATATTCGGCAAGCCATGCTTCATCGCTTTCAAACATATCTTTAAGATTCCATGTGTATTCCTCCGGAATCTCATTTCTTTTAAGGATTTTTCCTTCTGCCATTGTTTAAAACCTCCGTAAAAAAATTTTATTTACTTCGGAAAATCTTCCCGTGTACAGTGCATATTATACTACACATTGCAGTGAATTGCAAAATAAAAAAGGTTTCAAAAATGCTCTTTCTGTTTTTATTGTAAAAAACATCTCCTTATGATATAATTTTCCACGGAAAATCATTTAAGGATGTGTATTTATGCCAAGCGTTTGCGTTGTTTCAAAAAAATGCGGCGGATGCCGCTATACGGGTGTTCCCTATCCCGAACAGCTTACGATAAAACAAAAAAACGAGGAGGAGCTCCTTGGCAGATTCGGAAAAGTTGAAAGAATTATAGGTATGCGCTACCCGTGTTTTTACCGTAATAAGGTAACTGCCGCTTTCGGTAAGGACAGAAAGGGCAATATAATCTGCGGCACCTATCAGGAGGGTACTCATTATATTGTTCAGGTGGACAAATGTCTTATTGAGGACGAAAAATGTCAGGAAATAATCCGCAGTGTAAGAACTCTTTTAAAAGGATTTAAAATGGAGCCTTTTAATGAGGATTCCGGAAAAGGTCTTTTGCGACATGTTTTGGTTCGCAGAGGAATTAAAACCGGAGAAATTATGGTTGTGCTTGTACTCGGAACTCATATTTTCCCCTCCGGAAACAATTTTGTAAAGGAGCTTATTAAACTCCACCCCGAAATTTCCACAGTTGTTATCAGCATAAACGATAAAAAAACAAGTATGGTTCTCGGTGACAGAGAAAAAATCTCTTACGGAAAAGGCTATATAACCGATGAGCTTTGCGGTTGCCGTTTCAGAATTTCTCCTAATTCGTTCTATCAGATAAACCCGCTTCAAACCGAAGTTTTGTACAATAAGGCTATTGAATTTGCAGGACTTACCGGTAAAGAAAGCGTCATAGACGCTTATTGCGGAATAGGAACTATCGGTATGGTTGCGGCAAAACATTCCAAACATGTAATCGGAATTGAGCTTAACGGAAACGCTGTGCGTGATGCAAGAATGAATGCTAAAGAAAACAAAATAGACAATATCGAATTTTTCAAAGGCGATGCCGGTGATTTTATGGTAAGAATGGCTGCCGAAAAAGCTAAGGTCGATGTTGTTTTTATGGATCCTCCGAGAAGCGGAAGTACCGAAGAATTTCTTACGGCAGTAAAAATTCTTTCACCGAAAAAACTCGTTTATGTTTCATGCAACCCCGTAACCCTTTCCCGTGACCTTGAATTTATCACTAAAAACGGATATGAGGTCAAAAAAATTCAGCCCGTTGATATGTTCCCTTTTACAGATCATGTAGAGACGGTCGTTTTGCTTTCAAAGAAAG
>CAZEKU010000013.1:0-17416 GCA_964512935.1 uncultured Oscillospiraceae bacterium
TATTTTCAAGGGTTTTCGGGACTCAAAAGACTAAATTATTTTATTCCCACTCAATAGTTCCGCAGGGCTTAGGAGTAAGGTCGTAGAGGACACGGTTTACTCCGGGAACTTCGGAGGTGATGCGGTCGGTGATGTGCTCGAGGAGCTCATAGGGAACACGCTCGATAGTTGCGGTCATAGCGTCAACGGTGTTGACGGCACGGATGATTACAGGGTAACCTTCAAGACGGCGGTCGTCTTTAACACCAACGGAATGGATATCGGGAATTGCGGTGAAATACTGCCAAACTTTACCCTCAAGGCCGTTTTTAGCAAATTCTTCACGGAGAATAGCATCGGATTCACGGACACACTCAAGACGCTCACGGGTAATTGCACCAAGGCAACGAACACCAAGACCGGGGCCGGGGAACGGCTGACGGTAAACCATGCCATCGGGAAGACCGAGGGCCTTACCTACAACACGAACTTCGTCTTTATAAAGAAGACGAACGGGTTCAACAAGCTCAAACTGAAGATCTTCGGGAAGACCGCCTACATTGTGATGAGCTTTTACGCCGCCGGATTCGAGAATGTCGGGATAAATAGTGCCCTGTGCAAGGAATTTGATTCCGTCAAGCTTGCGAGCTTCTTCCTCAAAAACACGGATGAACTCAGCACCGATAATTTTACGTTTCTTTTCGGGTTCAGCTACGCCGGCAAGCTTGTCCAAGAAGCGATCAACAGCATCGACATAAATAAGGTTTGCATCCATCTGATTGCGGAAAACATCAACAACCTGTTCAGGTTCGCCTTTACGAAGAAGACCATGGTTTACATGAACACAAACAAGCTGTTTGCCAATGGCTTTAATAAGAAGTGCAGCAACAACGGAAGAGTCAACTCCACCTGAAAGGGCGAGAAGAACTTTCTTGTCACCGATCTGTGCACGAAGTTCGGAAATCTGTTCCTCAATGAACTTTTCGGCAAGCTCGGGAGTGGTAATGCGTTCCATATTTTCGGGACGGGTATTGCAGAGCATGGAAATTCCTCCTGTATAAATAAAGTTTGTGATAAAACACCTTAACAGAATTATTATACTCACATATCGGTGTTTTCGCAATATTTTTCTTAAAAAAACCGAAGATTTTCTTAATTCAAAGCCATATTTTTTTGAATAGGCTTATGCATAAAGAAACGGCACTTTAAAAGTGCCGTTTTTTTATGCGTTTTCTTTTGAATAAAGGGGATTCCATTTTTTCTTTATAAAACATCTTAAAAACATTGTAAACAGGAAGAGATTATGAAGTATCATACACGCCCAAGCGGCAACCAAATTCATATCAAGAAGCTGAGTGCAGATAAAAGTGCCCAAAATTCTTATGCCCCACATTCCTATAATGTTATAAACGAAAGGTTCTGCAGTTTTGCCGACACCCTGCATAAGTCCCTCGATTATTATCGAAAAACCGTAAAAAGGTTCGGAAATAGCTACCATTCGAAGAACAGTTGCTCCAAGGGAAATTATTTGAGGGTCGTCGGAGAAAATATCCATAAGAAAAGGAGCAAGTATGAAAAGGGCTGCGCCAGAAAATGCCATAAGCGCAATTTCAATGGGTATGAACATATTTGCAAGGTCATGCATACGCTTTTCGTCCTTTGCGCCGTAAGCGTTTCCGTTGAGGGTAGCGGCAGCGGTCTGCATACCGAATCCGGGTATATAGAATGCGGATTCAACAGTGTTTGCAATGGTGTGTGCAGCTGTAGAAATCTCTCCGAGAGAGTTTATCATAGATGCAAATGCAACAAATCCGAAGGATGTTCCAAAACGCTGAAGCATATTCGGGAATGCAACTTTTAAGCAAGGACGGAGTATTGAAAAATCCGGTGCGATTTTTTGACCTTTCGGAGAAAGGGTAGGGTGTTTCCAAAGAACAACGGTTATCATAATTCCGCCTATGGTAAAAGCAATAGCGCTTGCTATTGCAGCACCTACAACGCCGAGATTTGCTCCGTAAACGGTAAATTCGTGGGAAAATATTTTGAGCACGCGAGTTTCGTAAATGAGCACGAAGTTGAGCACGACATTTACAATATTCATAACAATGCCGATTTTCATAGGCGTTTTAGTATCTCCCGATGCACGAAGAACCGTTCCAAAGATAATACTTGCGGTTCTCGGAAGCATAGGAAGATATACTATAAAGAAATATTGCGAGGCAATTTCCCTTATATTTTCATCAACTCGCATCCAAGCAGGGATATATCCGCTTAAAGAAAGTGCAAGAACAGTGAAAACCGAGCCGAAAACAAGTACTGCGAGCACGGATTGACCCACAGCACGCCTTGCGGTAGAATCATCGCCTGCACCTCTTGCTTTTGCGATAAAAGCAAGAAAGCCGATGCTCATAGCGGAAATGCTGCTGCTTATTAACCAGTTTACGGTGCTCGTTGAGCCAACTGCTGCGGTTGCGGAAGTTCCGAGAGCACCTACCATAGCGGTATCTATATATTGAACTGCGGTTTGCATAGCCTGTTCGAGCATAGTAGGCCATGCAAGAGACCATATTACGGCGAGCATTGCCGGATTTAGTTTTTTGAAATAATTTTTGAGCATATGCGGTTTAAATAATCTCCAATCGGTGTTTTATATCAATTATAAAAGCATAAATCACGCTTGTCAATGCAGTTAGGCAAGGGCTTTTTAAATTTATTTTTTAAGCTAAAATTTTTTGTTGACAGTTCAATTTTCGGGTGGTACTATATTTAATATATAGTTGGCTCTGTTTTAGAAAAAGAGCATAATTTAATAAAAAAACAAAAGAAAAGTTTGCAGGAAAGAGGTGCTTCGTGTGGCTGATTTTACCGATAGTTTCGGTAGTATGGTTTTTAATAAGGACATAATGCGACAGCGACTTTCTCCGGATATCTTCGAGCGACTTGAAGATATAATAGATAACGGCGGAGAAATGGATATTGATGTAGCTAATGCCGTTGCCGAGGCTATGATGAATTGGGCAATCGAAAAGGGTGCAACCCATTATACCCATTGGTTTCAGCCTATGACGGGACTTTCCGCCGAAAAACATGACAGCTTTATTCAGCCTGACGGACAGGGCGGAGTCGGACTTGATTTCAGAGGTAAGCATCTCATAAAAGGCGAGCCCGATGCCTCAAGCTTTCCTTCGGGAGGACTTCGTGCAACCTTTGAGGCAAGAGGATATACCGCATGGGACCCCACCTCCTTTGCATTCGTAAAAGACGGTTCACTTTGCATACCTACGGTTTTCTGCTCATACAGCGGAGAGGTGCTTGATAAAAAAACACCGCTTTTGCGCTCCACCGAGGCAGTTTGCAAAGAGGCTTTAAGAGTTGTGCACCTTTTCGGAGATACAGATGCGAAAAGAGTTTTCGCAACAGCAGGTGCGGAGCAGGAATATTTTCTTGTGGATAGGGAGCAGTATAATAAGCGCAAGGACCTTGTTATAACAGGAAGAACCCTTTTCGGAGCACCACCTCCAAAAGGACAGGAGATGGAGGACCATTATTTCGGAACACTTCGTCCGAGGGTTTCGGAATTTATGAAAGATCTTGACAGCGAGCTTTGGAAACTCGGTGTTTATGCGAAAACAAAGCATAATGAAGCTGCACCAAGTCAGCATGAACTTGCACCGGGATATTGCAGAGTTAATCTTGCGGCAGACCATAACCAGCTTACAATGGAAATTATGAAAAAGGTTGCCGAAAAGCATGGACTTGCCTGCCTTTTGCATGAAAAACCTTTCAGAGGAGTAAACGGTTCAGGTAAGCATAATAACTGGTCGCTTACAACTGATACGGGAAAGAATCTTTTCAGTCCCGGAAAAAATCCCGAAACAAATAAGCTCTTTCAAATTTTTATGTGTGCGGTTATCCGTGCAGTGGATGAAAACCAGGATTTGCTCAGAATTTCCGTTGCAACAGCAGGAAATGACCGCCGTTTAGGCGGTGCGGAGGCACCTCCCGCAATAATTTCCATGTTCCTCGGAGATTATATAACCAATATTCTCACTTCTGCAGGTGAGGGTCACGGTGCAGGTGAATGGAATGCTGAAAAAATGGAAACAGGCGTTGCAGCGGTTCCGGAATTTCTTAAAGATAAATCCGACCGCAACAGAACTTCTCCATTTGCATTTACGGGAAATAAATTTGAATTCCGTATGCCCGGTTCAAGTGATTCCATAGCCTGCCCGAATGTAATGATAAATACAGGCGTTGCGGATGCTTTAAGAGCGTTTGCGGAAAGACTTGAAACCACAGATGATTTTGACAGTGAGGTCAAGGCAATAATTTCCGATACAATGCGTGAGCACGGACGCATAATTTTCAACGGAAATAATTACAGCAGTGAATGGACTGCTGAGGCGGAAAGAAGAGGACTTTGCAATTTTAAAAATGCGGTTGATGCTCTTGAGCACTATACCGATAAAAAGAATATCGACCTTTTCGCAAGACACAAGGTTTATAAGGAAAGCGAAGTTCATTCCCGTCAGGAAATTTTGTTCGAAAATTACAGTAAAATTGTAATAATCGAGGCACTTACCATGATTGATATGGTAAGAAAAGATATTCTTCCTGCCTGCATTGCCTTTGAAAAATCTCTTGCGGAAACAGCAGTTGCAAAAAAGACAATAGGCTTTGATATTTCCAAATGTACCGAAACGAATTTTGTAAAGGAAACGGACAGGCTTGTTAAAGAGCTTGAAAAGCGGGTTGAAACTGTTGAAAAACAAACCGCAAAGGCTAAAACAATCAAGGAGCTTCATGCACAGGCAAGATTTGTCTGCGACGAGCTTTATCCTACCCTCCATGAACTTCGTGATGTAGCTGATAGACTTGAATTTATAGTCGGCGGAGAATATTGGCCCTTCCCGGCATACAGCGACCTTCTTTTCAGCGTATAAACTTAGAAAGGAGCAAAAACTATGATTAAGGCAATTTTAGCAGCAGTAGTGACCATTGTCGCAGGATATCTCGGAATGGTTGTCGGACTTGAATTTTTAGGTGGATTTGTTGAATTCGGATGCCTAATTGCCATTGCGGTTATGGGCGCTTTCATTATCGCCTTTAACGAAAAAAAGAAATAAGCAGTGAAATATAAAAAATGACCGTCCGAAAATCGCAGTTTGCGAAAAACGGACGGTCTTTTTTAATAAATTAAAGAGAGCAAAGAATATCGTAAAGCTCGCTATTATTCTTTGCGATAAAATCCGGCGGAAAATCGGGGTCTGTTTCTTCATATGAGCCGCTGTGATGTAAGGCTATACAGATAACCTTTGCATCGGGAAAGCTCTTTTTAAGAAAATTCTCCGAATTTCTTCCGAATTCAATGTCAATATTGTGGTCGCCTATGTATACAAAATTCCCACCGAAATTTTCAATATTAAGCGCCTCAAGGCATTTTACAAATGCAGAGGGATGCGGTTTTTGCTCATCAAAATTCACATCATCAATTCCGAGCACGGCACCGAAATATTTGAGCACGCCATGGTGCTCAAGATTTTTAATGACAGGGTCACGGCTGTTTTGAGTACAGATTCCCATTTTAATGGGCATAAGCTTTTTAAGAATTTCTGCGGTTTTCGGAAAAAGCATAGGCTCGGTTTTATTTTCAAGCTGAGCCTTTCCCCACATCTTTGAGCAGGAAATTATCTGATCCTCATTAAGCCCGTAACAGCTTCGATAAAGCTCTTTCCAATCGGATATTCTGCCATAAGCCTCGTTAAAAGCCTCTTTTGATGAAAGTTCCGAGGGGATATTTTTGCGAATATCGGGGATGAAATTTGAAAGAACGTCTAAAGTTACATCAATGGTTTTTTGAGATGAATCACAGAGCGTTCCGTCAAAATCCCATAAAACAGCATCAATTGCCATATCAAATTCCCTTTGTTATATTGTCAATAGAGGGAATATCAGCTGCACAGTTGCGACGCTCACCGCAAAGGCGGTCGGTACAGTTGCTACAGCGCAGAGCCTCATTTGTACCCTAATAAAAACGCTGGGGATTAAGTGCGAAGGAATTTTCCCATACCGCAAGAACAATTAAAGCGCCTGCGCAAAGGCTCCATGTGAAAAATCCGGGCACAAAAACAATGGGCGAAAACATCATCATATGATCCCAGTTAAAAATTCTGCAGGTTGTGCAGCAGCGGTTTTTCATAAACCAAACACGGAAAGGGCACCAGAAAAGTACGCAAATAAGGTCGCAAACATAGAACAAAACGCTGATTACAAGGAGCATATTTTTGTTTATCAAATTTGTGAAATAGAGCAGGGCAATTGCAAAAATAAGGGTAAACCATACACAGCCGATTTTTAAGGTATCACGGTTGCATTTTTTTATGTAAGCAAGAAGATTTTCAAGGTTTTTTATATTTTTTATTTCACGGGGGATGAAATCATTGATACTGAATTTAGATGAACCGAGTGGAAGATATTTTCTACTCGGGAAAATTTGAAGAAGCATATCAGACATCCAAATTACCCAAAGAATATGGAAAAATGAAAAATCCTTGAAAAAATTCCAGCCGTTCATCACATCAAACTGCTCGGGAGCTACGATAAAAAGAAAAACCGTTGCAATAAGAGTGAAACAGCGGAAAAGGAATTTCCATTCGTAAATCTTTCTGAATTTTGAAATAACACGCTTTACGGAAACCATCAATTCGACCTCACTTATTAAAATTAAACCACTAAATATAATAACCAAACTTGCGCTTAAAATCAATACTTATGTCGAATAGGGAAACAAAAAAACCGCCTTAGGCGGTTTATGTATAAATAAAGAATTTATAAAGAGTCGGAAAATCCGCAAAAAATTGCGACAGGTTTTTATTTGTTCTTGAACCGGGATCATTTATTAAAAAGCTTGAGGCGGAAAGATAATTTCCTCCGCTGAAACCTGTTACAACAACCCAATGCTGTGAGCCAGAGGCGTTTTTTGCGCCTATGAGCACGGGTTTTTCGGATTTGAGTGCATTATAAATTTTCAAAAGATAGTTTTCACTCCAAAAGTTTACCGAGTAATCATTCGGCCAATATACATTTCCCTTTGAATCGTATGAAAGCATTTTTGACATTGCATCGGGATAAATCGTGCTTTTAGTGCGATAGGATTCGATCATTGAAATTCCGGTTGTTACACAGCCGATTTTCCCGATTGTTTTTCCGGATGAACCGATTTTTACATTTGCCCAACGGGAATCGGTTTGTTTAAAATCGGGAACATCCAAATAGATTTCGCCATAACCTTTTCGGTTGACCGAAAGATAATCCGCACTTACAATTCCAACCTTGTTTCCATTATAAAGAATCCTGCTCCAATAGCCTGTGGTGGAAAGCACAATTACATTTTCACCTTTTTTAACTGTATCAATAACAGAATAACTTTTTCCGGCACCGCTTCGCACATTTAAATTTCCGCTTTCTGTGGAAACATAGGCGGTTTCGTCGGAAACAATTTCAATATAATCCGAATGGCAGTATCCGAATTTTTTATCCGAATATTCAACTTTCCACCAATCACCGTTTTTTTCGATAAGCGATAAATAGCTTTTGTTCGGAACAGATGTTAGAATATAGCCTTCGGCTGAGCTCCTTACATTAAGTCTGCCGCCTTCCGTTGAAACAATTCCCGCCATAGAATCAAAATTTACTGCGTAGGCATAGGATACCGAAACGGTAAGTGAAACAATAAGCGAAAGGGTAAATGAAAGAATTTTTTTCATTGGGTCACCTCGATTTCTTCGTTTTTTTCAAAGGGATTATAACATGAAAAAATCAGTGAGGGAATAGGCCAAATTATTCCAACAACAAAGAAAACCGCATTAGAAAGCCGACAAAGGGTCTTTGCTTTAAGCAAAGACCCTTTGTTTAAAGATAGCATCTTATATTTACTGTAAGGCGCTCCTCAAGGTTAATAAGACGCTTTGTGATATCTTTTGTTATCTCATTTGCCGCTTCATATTGATTGAGATATCTGTTTAGGGATTTTACACCCATATTACAACCGTCCGTCATAAGATCAGCAATAGTTGAGTCGGAATCGTCAATAACAAGTTTCATATTTGTTTTCATCCAAGACATACTTTTTGCAACGGGATTCGGATCTTTTCCCTCATCACTGTAATTTCTTAAAAGGGTTCGAATTTCACATTCGAGCTTTTGATGTTCTTCCATACAGTTTACCAAAAGCTCCTTAAAATTTTCAGCCTTCACATAGGGAAGAACTTCTTTTATGGATGAAATTCCCATTTCAACCCCTGCGTCACATTCACGCAAAAGTTTTATATTATCGTTTTCGGGCATAAGACAAAACTCCTTTCTATTTGGATTTATTATGCCCGTTTTTTAGTAAAATACAGCAATAAAAAAGCGGCTGCAAAGCAGCCGCCTTTGTTTATTTGTTTTCAGCCGAGGGATTTGTTAAATGAGCAATTCCCTCCACATTTGTTACGGGCATTGAGAAAGTTATTCCCGCACCCTCGGAATCCATTCCGACACGCTTTACGATATTTTGCATAATTTTAGGTCTTGCTTCATTTGAAGTGAGTACAAGAACAAGTTCTTTTTCGGGATGTATTGAAATTCCGAAAAAGGTTTCAGCCTCGTGGATTCCTGCGCCGTGGCCGTAAAGAATAGTTCCGCCCTTTGCACCCGCTTCTCTTGCCGCATCCATAACTTCGTCGGAAAATCCGCGGTTAACAATGCTGATTATAAGAGAATATACAGTTTTGTTTTCCATGATCAAACCTCCTCTGTAAGGTCAGCCGTAATGAACTTAAACGCCATTATTCCGGCAATGCTTTGAAGCGGTACGGTGAAAGATATTCCGTGTCCGGGTTTTTCAAATTCCAATTTTTTGGATATTATTTTGATGATCTCGCCGCTTCTTTCGCCTTTTACAAAGCTTAATACGATATCCTTATCGGTGGCTCCGAGACCCAACATTTCAAGAATACTTGAGGGAGCTGTTCCGCGTCCGTGACATAGTGTATTTTGAAGCACTCCGTAGTCACGAAGTACATCAAGGACGGTTTCGCCCCTGCCTTTTGAAACTATTGTAAAGATCATATCAATATGCTGGCTGCTGCTTACAGCATCCATTTTTTCGGTTGATACCAAGCGGAGCACCTCCTTTTATTCGATGTAATCAAGCTCGATTATTGCACATTCAAGGTCAAGCTGATATTCCTCAACCTCTTCTTCGATTTCTTCATAAATACCCGCAAGCTCTTTAGCCTCTTCCTTTTCTGCACGTTTAGCTTTAATAGCATAAACGGCACCGAGAATCTGAATTGCCACAAGGGGAGTCATTGCGACCATTGCAACAACGCCGAAACCGTCCATAAGGACATTTCCGCCTATTGCAGTGCAAGCACCTGTTGCAAAAGGAAGCAGGAAAGTTGCGGTCATAGGTCCGGAGGCAACGCCACCCGAGTCAAAGGCTATTGCGGTAAATACCTTAGGAACAAAGAACATAAGTCCTATTGCAAGGGCATAACCGGGAATAAGGAGATACCAAATTGAAATACCGGTTATAACACGGGTCATTGCAAGACCTACGGAAACACTCATGCCGATCATAAGTGCGGTCATCATCATTTTTCTTGTAATAGCGCCGTCGGTAACATCTTCAACCTGTACAGTAAGAACATATACCGCAGGCTCTGCCATAAGAATAAAGAATCCTACAAGCATACCTATCGGAATTATTACCCAGTTGAAATCAAGGGTAGCAAGAGTGCCGCCCATATAACTTCCCGCAGGCATAAAGCCTATATTCGCTGCGGTAAGGAAAATTACAAGACCAATATATGTATATACCACACCGATAAGTGTTTTTGCAAGAGAAATTTTAGGGAGTTTAAGATAAACTATTTGGAAGAAAAGATATACCGCTACAATAGGCGAAAGAGCCAATGCAACTTCCTCAAAATATGTCGGGAAAGCATGGAGATAAACACCTATTACATCGAGGAAATTTTCAATTTCGGGGATAACGGTTGCTTCATAGGAAGCATCGCCCTTTACGAACATACCCATTATAAGAACCGAGATAATAGGGCCGACCGAGCAAAGTCCTACAAAGCCGAAGCTGTCGTTTTCGGCGTCCTTGCCTTTTTTAACAGAGGCGATACCTACACCGAGAGCAAGTATGAACGGAACTGTTATAGGGCCTGTAGTAACGCCGCCCGAGTCAAAAGCTACCGCAAGGTATTCGGGTTTTGTGAAAAATGCCAAACCGAATACGATAATATAAAGAATTGTGAAAAGCCTTGAAAGATCAAGTCCGAATACAACTCTTATTACGGCAAGAGTAAGGAAAATTGCAACACCGATAGCCACCATGTAGATGAGCACCTGTCCTACGGACATATCCATTCCGAAAAGAGTGAACAATGTCTGTTCGGGCATCTGTTTTCCAAGTACCTGCAGATCGGGTTCGGCAATAGTTACAAGAAAACCAAGCAAAAAAGCCGTAATTAAGAATATTTTCAGGTTTTTAAGCTCAACAAGCTTGCTGCCTATTTGGTTTCCCATAGGGGTCATACCCACATCAGAGCCAAGCTGAAAAAGGGTCATTCCGACTATAAGCAGGAATGTTCCCGAAAGGAAAAGTGCCAAAACGCCGAAGGGCATAGGTGCAATGGTAAGATGGAGCAAAAATACAACTCCTGCTACCGGAAGTACTGCCAACGCCGTTTCTTTGAATTTTGAAAAAAGTTCTTTTTTCAAGGAGGGTTCCCACCCTTCTGTTTGAATTTACAATATATTTTGCATAAATATATTGTAACTTATGTGATGGCCTTGTGTCAATTTGGAATGTTTTATGAAATTATTAACGCAAAAAAGGCTAATATTCACAAAAGGGCGGGTAAAAATTAACAATATAATTGTTGACTTGAATAAAAATGCTTGTTATTATTAAAATGTATTATAAAACCCTTAGGGAGGAAAAGATTTTATGGATTTTTGCAATATCTTAAAAGAGCTTCCCGGAAAAGAAGAAAATACTCTTTTCGGAAAAAGTTTTCTCAATACCAAAAATATGAGCGATGCAGATATTTGTGCTGTTGCTAAAGGTGCATATGCGCTCAAAGCTTTTCGTGAAAACAATATTTCTCCGAAAATTTTCGATTCGGGAATATCCGTTTCAATGTTCAGCAAAAAAGATATGGGAATGGATATAGCTTTTGCATCGGGATGCGACCTTTTAGGACTTACCATGATAAATATGGACAGAAAAATCGGAAATAATTTCATCAACGAAACCGCATCAATGGCATCTTATACAGCTGATGCAATAGGCGTTTGTGAAAGTGATTTTATCGAAAAAAGCTCAAGATACATAAAAAGAATATCCGATTTTGTTGAAAACAGCGAGAAAAAAGGCATAATAACTCAAAAACCCTGCGTGCTCAACCTCGGAAGTGATGAGGATACCCCCGTTCAGACAATTGCCGATCTTCAGTATATGGCGGAGCATTTCGGTGGTATAGAGAATCTTAAAGGAAAAAAAATAGCCATAACTTGGGCATATTCACCAAACGGAACCCGTTCTCTTGCATATCCTCAGGGACTGCTTTCCCTTGTAACACGCTTCGGAATGGATGTTGTACTTGCAGCTCCCGATGGTATGGAGCTTATGCCCGATGCCTGCGAGCTTGCTGCAAAGAACAGCGAAGAATCAAAAGGCAGCTTTACTAAAACAAATTCCATGACGGAGGCATTTGAAAATGCGGATATTGTTGTCCCTGTAAACTGGGCACCGTTCAGCTTTCTTGAAAAGAGAACAGAGCTTTCAGCAGCAAATCTCGGTTCACATATTGACCTTATCGAGCATGAACTTCGTGAGAATAATAAGGAGTTCATTGATTGGGAAGCAACCGAAGAAATGATGGAAAAAACAAAGGACGGAAAGGCACTTCTTTTGCATGATCTTCCCGCAGATGTCACCGACATAAACTGCATAAGAGGCGAAATGACCGCACAGGTATATAATGCAAATGTTGACAGCCTTCTTAAAGAAGCGGGTCTGCGTCCCTATGTAATAGCTGCAATGATAATTTTTGCGAAATCCGAAGACCCGAAAGCTGCGTTTGAAACAATTGCCGAAAGAGCTACAAAAAGATATTTTTGATTTTTTCGGCATAGAATTTAAAAAATGAAAGAAGAATATCCGAAAATGAAAAAAACTCTTGTAATTCTTGCCGCAGGAATAGGAAACAGATACGGCGGTGCAAAACAGATAACTCCCGTAGGCCCCTGCGGTGAAAAAATCATTGATTTTTCGATTTATGACGCCTATAAAGCAGGATTTGAAAAGGTCGTTTTCATAATCAGAAAAAGCTTTGAGGAGGATTTCCGTGAGGCAGTAGGCGACCCCGTTTCAAAATTTATGGAGGTCGATTATGTATTTCAGGAAATCGACCCTAAATACGCTGAAAAGGGCAGAAATAAACCCCTCGGTACAACCGAGGCAATAGCTCTTTGCAGAGGTCATGTTGAGGGTCCCTTTGCCGTTATAAATGCAGATGACTATTATGGCTGCCATTGTTATAAGCTCATCGGTGAACAGCTTGAAAAAATGAGCACCATGGGTGAATATGTGATGATGGGATATCGTATTGAAAACACAATTACCGATAAGGGCCATGTTGCAAGAGGAATCTGCAAAACCGAAAACGGTATGCTTAAGGAAATAAATGAGCGCACTCATATTGAAAAACGAGGTGACTGTGCACAGTATACCGAGGACGGCGAAAATTGGGTGGATATTCCGAAAGGAACACCTGTTTCCATGAATTTTTGGGGATTTACAACCGATATTTTCGATCATCTCGACAGCGCTCTTGAAAAATTTAAAGACAGCGAACTTCAAAACGATGTTTTGAAAGCGGAATGTTATCTTCCAAATGTGGTGGGAGAACTTCTTCGTGAGAGCAAAGCAACCGTTAAGGTCTGTGAATGTCCAGATAAATGGTTCGGAGTTACCTATAAAGAGGATACTCCGGAGCTTATGAAAGCTCTTT
The DNA here is from genome assembly GCA_964512935.1 of uncultured Oscillospiraceae bacterium. Taxonomy (GTDB): domain Bacteria; phylum Bacillota; class Clostridia; order Oscillospirales; family Ruminococcaceae; genus UMGS1668. The sequence goes on from CAZEKU010000013.1 coordinate 13,053, forward strand.
CCGACCTTACCGAAAAAGGCGAATATCCCTCACCGATTTGGGGATAAAAATGTAAAATCAAAAAAACGCCCGAACATTTTGTTCGGGCGTTTTTATTTATCCGTAAGTGCGCTTTGAGCATTTTTTCTAAGGGAAGACGCAATTTCTTCGGTTGTTCCAAAGGATAGTTTCGGAACAAAATCGGATTCAAGTTCCTCTTGAACCTCGGGCAAATATTGCCAAAAGCGTTTCGGCATATGGTTGCGCCTGCAATTCGGATTATACCTGCTTGCAATGGCGATATGGCGATAGTAGCTTTTCCAAAGCTCGCAGTAAAAGCTGTCCTCGGAGGTATCCGGAAGCTCTAAGCTTTCAACGGGAATTATGCCGGTTTTAGTTGGAGTATGAATAAGCGCAGCACCGTGCTCAGAATCGAATATCATAAAATGCTCATTTTTTATTCGAGCACAGAAATAATGTTTTATTATCGGAAGGACAAAATGTTTCGGATGAATAACTGCAACAAGAGCGCCGTTTGCATCGGAAAAACGGGTGAACTGTCTAAATCGCTCCGCCTCATTATTGACCGCAACGCACATTTTATAGACCCTGCTCACATCTTCGTCTCCAATATTGTTTCCGATGCTTTTTCCTTTTGAAAAAGCTTTTTTGATAAAAAGCAAAATCGAAAGTTCCTTCTTTTCACCGTCAAAAAGGAACGCCTTTTCAACCATGTTGAGCACCGTTTGACCGAGCTTTTGCTCAATTCCGTTTTGAACTCTGCGTGCGTGCTCAAAATTTGTTTCCACTCGATGAACTTCAAAAAACGAAGGTTCCATATTGTCAAAAACAACAATATCGGAGGGAACTGTTTTCATTGAAAAGGAATCAAAAACAGCGGAAAGAAAACCGTCAAAGCTGCCATCATAGGCGAATATCAAAACTCTCCCGTAAGACATTCTCTGACCACCTCTCCTGTGAGCACGGGTTCAAAAAGCGAAAGCTGCTCCATTCCGTAATCGGTAAAACCGCCCATTTTGTTTGGAGAGGTTATTGCCCAAAGCATTGATTCGGTTGTTTCGGGAATTCTTTGCATAGTTTTACCATCACAGGTTATGAAGAATTTTGCTCGTTTGAGCACGATTCCAAGACGCTTGAGAGCATCAAAATCAAGTTTTTGACTGCGTCGTGCTCGAACAATCCTTTTCGCACCTGTTACACCTATTCCGGGTACCCTTAAAAGCATTTCATAATCGGCAGTATTCACCTCTACGGGGAAATCATCAAGGTGATTTACCGCCCATGAGCATTTCGGATCCACCTCCGGATGCAGCATAGGCTTTTTCGGATCTATTATTTCACTTGCCTCAAAACCATAAAAACGCAAGAGCCAATCCGCCTGATATAGACGGTGCTCACGCAAAAGAGGTGGTCTTGTATCAAGACTCGGCAGGAGGGAATCCTCCTGAAGCGGAATATATGCGGAATAATATACCCTTTTAAGTCCGTATTTTTTATAAAGGCTTTCGGTGAGGTGGAGTATATGATAATCTGTTTCGGGCGATGCACCGATTATCATTTGCGTACTCTGTCCCGCAGGGACAAATTTAGGTGTGTGACGGTATTTTACAAGGTCCTCACAGTTTTCTTCAATGCCTGTTTTAATAAGTCCCATAGGTTCAAGAATATTATGCTTTGTTTTATCCGGAGCAAGGCTCAGCAAAGATTTTTCCGAGGGGAGCTCAATATTTACGCTAACTCTGTCCGCAAGAAGTCCGAGCCTATGCGTTAAAACAGGGTCTGCACCGGGAATTGCTTTTGCGTGAATATATCCCGAAAAACCGTATTCCTCACGCAAAATGCGCAGCGCCTCTATCATATGTTCCATAGTCCAATCGGGTGTTCCCACAACTGCGGAAGAAAGAAAAAGTCCCTCAATATAGTTTCGCCTGTAAAACTCGATAGTCAGCCTTGCAATTTCTTCGGGAGTGAAAGTTGCCCGCGGAAAATCATTGCTCCGGCGGTTTATACAGTATTTGCAGTCGTAAACGCAGGAGTTTGACATAAGTATCTTTAAAAGGCTTACGCATCTTCCGTCGGCAGTGAATGAATGACAGCAGCCTGCGGGCAGTGCTGCACCGATATTTCCCTCATTACTGCTTCTTCCGCTGCCGCTTGAGGAGCAGGAGGCGTCATATTTTGCAGCCTCTGCGAGAATTTCAAGCTTTTCAAACATATCCATTGCCGACCCTCCTTTTAATAAGATAAGAACAAATGTTCACCATATAATGATATTTTATTACATTTTATACGCTATGTCAAGAACAAATGTTCTCAGCTGAAATATTTTTCAATGCGATTTTTAGTGGTTTCGGAAAAATAGAGCAGATTATTTGAAAGCGATTTTTCTGTGTCATTTGTAATATGCCCAGCAAGGCTTTCTCCGGAATTGCAGAGCACCTTTGCAAGCTTAGCATAAATTTCCTTATCAAATGCGGAAATATCCGTTCGTGTGTAGCTGAAAATAACGGAGTAAACTTTGCTTTCGGGAAGAAAATGACGCAGTCTTCTGTTTAAAAAGGCGGCAAAAATTCTCGAAATCATATCACAGCGATCAGTTTCGGAAAAACTCGGATATTCAATAATATCGCAGATTTTCTTTCCGTTCATTTGCTGAACTCCTGAATAGAGGTTTACATATTTTTCATTGTCGGAATAGTAGATATTTTCCGGAAGAACATAGTCAAATGTCCCTGTTTTTGCGATAAGCTTTTCGGCAGAAAGGCTGTTCCAAATAAAATATCCCGACAGTTCAATATTCAAATTTGATTCAACAGTACCCGCAAAAATTTCCGGAGATACAGATGAGAAAAGAGCCTCCGCCGATAAAAATACACCTCCGTATTCGATAGCTGCGTTTTTTGAAAAGGTAAAAACGGGTATTCTCCCGTTTTTTGCATCAAAATTTATAATTGTAAAAGGGCCGTATCCGTTTTCGCTTTCATAAATAAGAAGAAAAACCGCATTTTCCTTTTCAAGGAAAATCGGTTCATCCAAAATCTCATTGTCGGGAATTTCACTGTTTCCGGAGAAATTGAATACAAAAATAACCGCAAAGGTAAAACAAAAAATAAAGCCTGCAGAAAATGCAAGCATAAAAATTTTAAGCTTCAAAGCAAACGCCTCCCAAGCTATTTTACCCAAAGAGCATTATTATAATACAATTATTATATAAAATTGACAAAATGAAGGTGTTTAACTTTTAAATTCTGTTTAAACAGTAAAACACATCCGCACCTTTTCGGTGCGGATGTGTTTTTTAGCGCAGCTTTGCATATTTTTCTTTTGTAGCTTCGCCGCCTCTTATATGACGCTCCTGCTTATTTTTTTCAAGCACAGCCTTTACCTCGGAATAGAGATACGGATTTAAATGTTTAAGTCTTTCCGAAACATCCTTATGTACGGTGCTTTTGCTTACACCGAATTCTTTTGCGGCAGAGCGCACTGTTGCTTTGTTTTCAATTATGTATTCCGCAGTAAGAATCGTTCTTTCCTCAGGCATACCCTTCATAACAAATCCCTCCTAAAAGCGCTGAGTATAAATAATATTCAGAGGAATAAAAATTTAGTACAAAGCCAAAAAAGCCTTGAAAAAGCGTCAAAATATGTTAATATGATAACAAAAGGAATTTTATAAAAAACTCTCAACATAGTTTAGAGTTTTTTGGGAGGCGTATATATGAAGAACGAACTTTTAAGCATCGGTGAAATGGCTAAAATAAACAATATTTCCGTTTCTACGCTTAGACTCTATGATGAGATAGGACTTATAAAACCCTGCTACACCGACAGCGAAAGTCACTATCGCTATTATAATATAAGGCAAAACGCAAGGCTTGATATGATTCAGTATATGAAAGCCTTGGGAATGGAGCTTAAAGAGATAAAAGAGGTTCTTGAAAGCGGTGATACAAAGCTCATAGAATCAATTCTTATTCACAGAAAAAAACAGGTAAAGGAGCAGATGGAAAATCTGAATCTTCAGCTTGCTGCAATTTCAAGAACAATTGAAAGCCTTGAGCGTTACAGAAAATCTCCGAGCATAGGCACAATTACAATAGAATATATTCCGCACAGAAAAATATACTCCATGCCAACTTCGGTGAACTTTTACGATTACGGAATAGAAGTTTATGAAAATGAGCTTAAAGAACTGAAAAACAGCTTAATAAAGCATAATCTTCCGCAAATTTACTACTGCAACGCAGGCACCACAATGAAAAAGGAGAGCTTCCTCGAGGGAAAGCTTGAATCCGATGAAATATTTGTTTTGGTGGATGATAATTTCCCTCAAAGCGATTCCGTAAAGAGAATTGAAAGCGGAA